>JAJSZR010000076.1 GCA_030262715.1 Deltaproteobacteria bacterium | reverse complement strand
ATGGTAATGCTGATGCCATGATTGCCGGACTGAAAAAGCTGAGTGTAGATAACCTTTCCAATCTCACACCACATCCGTTCAAGGTCTTCATAAGTTACAGCCATCCGCCTGTCCTAGAGCGAATCAAGGCCATCCGGAGATTAGGCCCTATCCATAAATAGATTTTCTCAATAGATCCTTTCAACCGAATTGCTTGAACCCGTATTATAAACCCAGAGTATTCAATTGCTGAGATTGGCAAAGATTCAATACCGATTTTCACGAATTCTGTGCCTTTGTGTGCTCTGTGAGAGACAAGAAAATCCTTGTTGGTAGTCTGTCTTCTTTTAAATCAGCAAATTCAATACGTAATAAATAAGTTGGAATCCAAAAAGGAGAAGAACCGCTCCACAAACTACCTGAAAAATATTGAAAAGTTTCTCACGTCTGAACAATCTTGCCGGAATGATACCCATTAAGGTCCCTAATACTATAGGCGCGATTGCTGTGCCCGTCGCGAACACGGCAGCATACAATATACCTGCTAAAATGGCATTCTCTGCTATACAGGCAATGTAGGTTAGAATTGCTACATATGGGACACACGGGGCGATGCCCATCAAAAAACCAAATAAAAACATACTCTCACTTCCTTTATCTAATACCCGCTTTCCAACATGCATTTTAAGACCTTTGCCTAGAATGATAGAAGCCCCTACTACTATCATAAAGAAAGCTACGATTAGATAAAGCCAGCCAGACTTTTGAGGTGGGAAAAACCGATTGATAAAACTGAAAGCCACGGTTGCAAGTCCGCCTAAAATGGAAAGCGCTAAAAGTCTACCAATTGAAAAGATTAATCCGACTCTTAAGCCCTCCTGCCAATTTCTCTTTGTAGCCCCGATATAAGGCAAAAGAAAGGGGGCAACGTAAGCCAGGCAAGGACCCCAACCCATAGTAAAACCAGCCATTAGTAATTTTAAGCAATTAGAAAGCATCTTTTATCTTTATCTTTTTTCCTACGCCCATAAGAACAAAATCCTTTCCATAGGCCTTCTTAAATAATTCTCTGGCAAGATCCCCTGAACAATGACAAGGGGCCGCTTTCTTGACCCCTTGTTCTTTTAGTCCCTTCACAATTCCCTTTATCTGCCAGGTATTCATCCAGCATAAATGAAAGCCGCCTAAGACTAAGTAGACGTTCTTTCTAAGCATATCTTTGGCCTTTTTTACAATGTTTACAACCCCCGGATGAGCACAACCTGTTATTACGACCAGTCCTTTGCCTGTGTTTATTATAAGAGACTGTTCCTTTATCCAACTTCCAAGCTCTCCGGTAGAATAGACATTCTTGCAAATTGCCAAAGGCTTGCGAACCTCTATTAGTTTGGCACCAGCTTCTTTTACCGTACGCTTAACGCTTTGTGGAAGAGATTCTGGTAGGTATACGGTAACCTCGCTGCCCTTTCCCAGAAAGCTGGATAGCCCACCAATATGGTCATAGTGGATATGAGATAAGATTATCATATCAATCGCCTTGGGATCGATTTTGAGTTTGTCCATATTTCTGAGAAGTATCGAACCTTCGCCCCCCACATCAAAAAGAATAGTCTTGTCAAGCCCTTCAACAAGACAGGAAAAGCCCCATCTTGTTTCCAATTGCTCATTATAGGGATTATTATCATAAACTATGGTAAGATCTAAATCCTTTGCGAATGCTAAGGGAGCGAATAATATGGCGAATATTAAGAATAGAATTATCCTCTCTAGGTTACGCATCTTTCTGCCTCCGAATCATGGAAACAATTTCCTCTTATACCCTTTTTATGAAATTCAACCTTAAATCTGTTTTGTGGTTTATTGGTCAGGCTGGGACTTATTTCGTTGAACAAGATATAGAAGAAAAGAGAATCCAAAGAAGGATAAGTTCTTTTATGAATAGTCAATCTTATTCTGATTAGATAGCGCACATTATGGTGCGGCTAATGAAGAATCTCATGAGCTAATGCGAAAGACTATTCAATGGTATCTTTTTTTGGTATATAAATATTTGATTTAGCAATCTGTTCTAAATCGTTTGTTGTTGCATTTTGTTCAACTTTTATATGCCAAGGTTCAAATCTTACTCCAAGACCATTATGTTGTTGATAACGAAGATCAGCAAGATTTATATAGCCTGCTGTGAAAAGCTCTTTGAATAATGGAGTAGTAATAAATCTTTTATCAAAGTTTAATTGTCTATACATTGTATTTTTTATTCCTATATCAAAGTCATATCTACCGTGCCATGAATATCCTGGCGGTGCTAATGATCTTGACGCCGCAGATAAATTAAGAAGATGAAATCCTTGAGATAATAGAAAATCTTTTCTTTCATCTTTTTTGAGGTTATAGGCCATGTGTCTTTTTTCTAATTCAGTTATTTTATTTTTGAGAAAATTATATTTTTCGCGAAGCTGTTCAACTTCCGTTAGTCTTTTTTTTCCGTTGTCAAGATCTAAGGTATAGAGAAAAGTTTCACCCGGTCTTTGTGCAAGCCTTATAGCTTTTCTGTAAAACAAGCGCATCTGTTTTGCAAGATTTCTTATTCCAGAAGTGACTCTTAATATTATCTCATTTCCATAATCATCTGATAATCTTCCGATACTTTTTTTGATCATATTATATTTATCTAATGCAGAACCTTTTGTGATATAATGACCAATCATATTAACAATTTCTCTTTCATTTATTTTTTGGTTAATGTCAAAAGTTACTTTCTTTCCATAAAAACCGTAAACTCTTGCATCAAGTTCAAAAATATTCCGCATGAATTCTATCTCTTTTCTTGTGAAAGGCATTGTTCTTTCAGGAGTTGTTCCAAAAAATCTGCCAGTTTTTCTCTCTCGTTTTGCAAAATATACCACTGATCCAAAATCAATATAATTGAAATTTGCAAAGCCAACAAATCTTTGGATTTTAGTCAGTTTGTCGTAACATGAATGTATTAGAATTGATTGTTCTGGTGTTGCCCAGACATCTTTTGGTTGATTTTTGTCTGGATCCATGGTCATTTTTAGATCTGACACTATTTTTCTGTACAATACTTCTCGATCAGGATTTTTTGCATATGCAGAGATTGGAAATAATGAACTACCAAGTAATATTCCTGCTATTTTGATTAACTGCCTTCTACTGATCCTAGTGTTGGTATTATCATATATCTTATCAATATCCATGTAATAAACCTACTCTTTTAAACCAATTCAATTTAGTTGACTATTTGTTATATTTAAATCCTTTGGGGTTTTATTCCCCATCCGCGTAAACATAATTCCTATGGGTAGGATTAAATTTCCAGGCTTCAATATATAGGTCAGAATTATTTCTAATAACTTTAGCTACTTCTTCAAGATAATGCCATATCAATGAGTTGATCAAGCAGTCTACTAAAGGAGATCCCCGCTGCCTTCGCGGCTTGGGGGAATAGGCTGGTCGGAGTCATCCCAGGAATTGTGTTGGTTTCCAAGACGAATATTTTACCGGTGTCTGTAAGGATCATATCTGTACGGCTATAGGCCCGGAGCTGTAAGGCTTTGTGAGCAGCAACGGCCAGGGCCCCGGCTTTCTCAGATACCTGCTTTGGCATATCTGCCGGGCAGATCTCCTTGGTGGCCCCAGGTAAGTACTTTGCATCGTAATTAAAGAATAAATAGCTCGATTCAGGGATGATTTCAACCACGGGGAGTGGTAAAAGCTCCTCAAGACCCAGGATTCCTCCGGTAATCTCCCGACCCTCTATGAAGGATTCAACCAGGACCCTGTTATCCCACTGAAATGCCTCTTTTATGGCAGGACCAAGTTTGTTTTCATCCACTACCTTTTTTATTCCAACGCTTGATCCTTGGGTGCAGGGTTTAACCATGAGTGGAATACCCATGCGGTTTACGATTTCTTTTGTGTCCACTTTATCGCTGCGGAGGAGATAAGTCCATAAAGGAGTGAGTATCCCGGCCTCCTGATAAATCACTTTGGCAAGGTGTTTGTCCATGGCCAAAGCACTACCCAGGACTCCGGAGCCTTGGTAAGGTAAACCAATGAGGTCCAAAAGACCTTGTATGGTCCCGTCTTCTCCATACCGGCCGTGAAGAAGTATGAAGGCAACATCCAGGTGTGATCTGCCTATTACAAGTCGGTCAAGGTCCGTGGCTGGATCATAACGCCTGATATAGTAACGGCCTGGATCAAGGGCCTTTTCCACCTCTCTTGCCCCTGCAAGGGACACATCTCTTTCAGCAGAACGGCCTCCACACAGAAGCGCCAGTTGTATCTTGTTTTTTTTTGACATATTTGGATAGCTTGTGAATCGTATATGAATTTCCATTTCTTGACAAGACATTCAGGATGATCAGGCAGGCCATAGGGTTTCTCCATTAAATGCAGGATTTTACTCCTGTTTGAGCCTCTTACAAGAGGTTTGTTTGAGAGTAATTGTTTACTTTCTGTTTGCTAAGAAATATGAATGGTCATGCTTGACAGTGCCCTTGCTCGATATAAAGTAACTTGTTAGCTTTAAATTTCCATTAGGAGTATACGAAAATTGATATGAAACCAAGAAAAAAATCAAGCAAATCCGCTAATTGCCAGATTGTAATCAACATGGAGGCGCCGGAGGAATGCCGAATAGGCCTTCTGGAGAGTGGACGTCTTGAGGCCTTTGATATAGAGACATTCTCCCATACCCAAACCAGGGGTAACCTTTATAAAGGTCGAATCGTAAAGATAGAGCCAAGCCTTCATGCGGCTTTTGTTGATATTGGACTTCCCAGAAATGCCTATCTGCCTTTAACCGATATACATCCTGAATATTACGGATATGCTGAAGACAAAAAACGTATCCATGAATTTTTAAAAAAGAATCAGGATATTCTTGTACAGATAGTTAAGGAAGAAACTCATATAAAGGGATCTGCGGTAACAACTTATATCTCAATCCCAGCGAGGTACCTGGTACTGATGCCCGGTACTGCTCAAGTAGGTGTGTCCAGGAAGATAGAGGATGAGGAGGAACGTCAGAGGCTTAAGCAGATCTTAAAGGCATGCAAGTTGCCGGAAGGTGTGGGACTTATTGCCCGGACAGTCGCTGAGGGAGTTCCAAAAGCAGGAATACAGAAGGATCTCAGATACTTGGCGCGACTCTGGAGCAACTTGAGGAAAAAGGCCCAGTCCGTTCAGGCCCCGGCTTTAATTTATAAAGATCGAGACCTGGTGAAACGATTTCTGAGAGATTATCTCACAAGTGATGTGGGGGAAATCCTGGTAGACCGGCAAGAGGTCTATGATAACATAAAGGCCTTTCTTCGCATCATTGCCCCCCGCCAGGTAGCTACTGTACATTTTTATCAAGGTGATGTCCCCATTTTTTCACATTTCGACCTTGAGACCCAAATAGATCAGGTATATCAGCCCATGGTCAGCCTTCCTTCCGGAGGGCATATTGTTATAGAGCCAACCGAGGCACTTGTATCTATAGATGTGAATTCCGGGAAAAACGTCAGAGAGAAGAATATTGAAGAAACGGCACTAAAGACCAATTTGGAGGCTGCGGATGAGATAGCCAGACAACTGCGTCTGAGGGACCTCGGGGGAATAATAATTGTAGATTTTATCGATATGCGTAACAGGACTAACAGGCAACAGGTGGAAAAGCGCATGAGGAAGTGCCTTAAAAAGGATCGTGCCAGGACGGAAATCGCCAGGATTTCACGGTTTGGTGTTCTTGAACTGGTACGTCAGAAAATCCGCTCTCCTGTCCAATTGGGTAGTTATTGTCCCTGTCCTTACTGTCATGGAAGGGGGGTGGTGATGTCTGTAGAGGCTCTTGCGCTGGCGGACTTGAGGAGAATCAGTGCTCATCTGGCAGGTGGCCGTGAAGAGAATTCAGGGCAGCTTGTGCTGGAGGCGTCGTCTCAGGTTGTCTCATACTTGCTTAACCACAAACGTTTAGAACTCTATAATCTTGAAAAAAACTTTGATGTTGAAATCAGTGTGGAAGTTAATCCCGATCTCGGGCTGGAAGAACATAAGCTGTATTCGAGAACTGCAAAAACCAGCTAAGTTTGGGGCATCCTTCATTTTGTAGTTTACACTTTTCGAGGTTGGTTCTTTAGTCATCTATTTTGAATATCAAACCGCAGAACAAGGAACCGCAGAATTTCGAAGGTATTATTTCGACATTCGATATTTCTTGTTCGATATTCTGCGGTTCAAAAAAATAAAAAGTGTAAACTACTTTTGGGATAATATAAAGGATGCCAGTTTGAGTAACAGAAATACATGGGTTCACATTAAGGATCATTATATGCCTAATAAATCAAAAAGCTTGTTTTTTGAAGTCCCGGAGTATCTCACAAGCCTCGTCCCCTATCCACCAGGTAAGCCCTTAGAGGAGCTTGAAAGGGAGTATGGTATAGAGGATCCTATCAAGCTTGCCTCTAATGAGAATTCATTAGGGCCCTCTCCAAAGGCCCAGGAGGCCATAAGGAGTGCCATATCTTCTCTTCACCGCTATCCCGACGGTAGCGGTTACTACCTTAAGGAGAAGCTTGCCCGGTTGTTGGGAGTGTCTTCCGGGAAGATAGTACTAGGCAACGGATCCAACGAGTTGATAGATTTTCTGACAAGGGTTTTCATTCGGCCAGGGTATGAAGCCATAAGTAGTGATCCGAGCTTTCTGGTATATTGCAAAATGGTGCAGGCTATAGGGGGGAACAACATAGTCATTCCCCTTTCAGGGTATCGCCACGACCTTGAGAACATATCACGTGCTGTAACACCGAAAACCCGCCTGATTTTTCTGGATAATCCTAACAATCCTACGGGAACAGTTATTCACCAGGAGGACTTCGATGCATTTCTGGAAGATCTCCCGGATCATATACTAGTAGTCCTGGATGAGGCTTATACGGAGTTTGTGAGGACTGATAATACTCCAAATGCAGTTGAGTATGCGAAGCAGGACAGGAGGATTATAGCCCTTCGTACTTTTTCAAAAGCATATGGTCTGGCTGGACTCCGAGTGGGCTATGGGGTGATGGACAGAGAGGTGGCCAAATATCTGGAGCGGGTCAGGCAGCCTTTTAATGTCAATACCATGGCACAGGTAGGGGCCCTCGCTGCCCTGGATGACCAGGAGCACCTTAAAAAGACCGTTGATACCGTGTGGAAGGGCATGGATTATTTCATGAAAAGGCTTGAGGAGTTAGGATGCAGGGTAATGCCCAGCGAGACCAACTTTATTCTTGTAGACATAGACAGGGATGCCAAAATGGTCTATGAGAAAATGCTCAAGGAGGGAGTCATCGTGCGGGCAATGACTGCATATGGTTTCCCCAAACACATCCGTATTACTGTTGGTCTTCCTGAGGAGAATTTGCGGTGCATTGAGGCCCTGCGAAGAGTTCTGAAGAGCTGATTACACAGCAAAAAGTCTGTAACATGATTCCGCTCAAAAAGCCCGGGATGCAAGGCGCGAGATTTTCCAGGAATGAGACGTACTTATTATACGTTGCAGTGAGTGGAAAATTGAAGCAACGCAGCAGATTGGGTTTTTTCAGCGGAATCAGAGCTGAGTCAGAGGAGAATTATGGCCAGACCCCCTAAATGGCGAAAAGTTGATCAGGAGCCTACAGTGACCTATTTCAAGCCAAGGGGCATACCGTTGCGCGGTCTTGATGAAGTCGTTCTGACTGTTGAAGGTCTTGAGGCATTGCGTATGAGCGATGTGGAGGGGATGGATCAGGATGCCGCTGCCATACGGATGGGCATTTCCAGACAGACCTTCGGGCGAGTTCTGGCAACAGCCAGGAAGACGGTATCTACTGCAATAGTAAAGGGTATAGGTCTGCGTATAGAGGGAGGAAACTATATCCTGGGTTGAGGATGTCGTAAGCGTTCATGGAACGTTGAAATTAGAAATTAGAAATTAGAAATTAGAAATTTGGCCTTCATGCTTTTGTACTGTTGATGATCGTATTATCTGATAGCCCACGGTGTTCTGAACCTTTTTGTTCCACTTATCAAAGTCGTGTCAGACCATATCCGATAACTCTTCTACCAGTTTGTAAACATCCAACTCGTAAACTCATTTCATTTCCCCCCAAATTTCCAATTTCCAATTTCAAGCCGTGAACGGCTACAAAATATCAGGGCCGTGTTAAGTATAGATCATCCTGGATAAAAGGCGCTCTTCAGGGCTTCTGTCTCAACCTGCCAGGTGATCCCCTGTTGCCATTCCTCTCCGGGCTCAAGTTTCAGTTCTTGATGGGCCATGACGGAAATAGCCTGGACGGTCTTTTCATAACCGCTCTCTGACTGGGCTACTGTGTTTACCGGGAATCCCCAGATAGTGCTGTCCTGACCAAGCTTAATATGGAGTTCGGCGCCTATCGCCTGATCCACAAAGGTTATCTTGTTCCCTGTCTGCTCCCAGGGGGAGCTGAAATTCTGTTCTTGCCCTTCCACAAGGATTTTTCCGTTTCCTAAGGCCAGCAATGCCGGAAAGATATTCCATTCTATACCAAATCGGCAGTTTATCTGGTCAGTAGAAGCGTTTTTAAGGACATATTTGCAAGTGATTGCCAGGCCCCTGTTTTTGAAGATGAAGCTCTTGGTCAGACGAACCGGCCTTTTGGGGGAACCGGGTATGTAGAGGCCTCCATCTCTCACCAAAACAAGAGTTCCTGCGTCAATACGGGATTCAAATGGCTGGTTGGCAAAATCTCCCCATTCTCTAAAATCGCACCTCTTATAGTCACCAAGGATGGCCGTGGGGTCGAAAAGGTGATCTATGAAGGAATTTCTTCTATACCAATCATATGTGAGCTCATCCAGCATGGAGTGGTCCACGGTCTTTGAAAGCTTGTGGATGCTTGAGACACCTTCACTTAGTTCTCCGGAATTGTCGTATGTGCCGTTCTCCAGGATTTTTCTCAGTGCCTGATGGTATGCTTCAGGCCTTCTGGTCAGGGTATTGCCGTAGTTGTTAGAAGGGTCTAGCAGGGAGAATTCAACTAACTGTCCACCAGAGTGTGGTTCAAAGACCAGACAGGCATCTCCGGATGAAACAATTACCTCCGGGAGGCCATCTTTATTAATATCTGATTCCTCGATTGAGAGGTCTTGTCCTTTGCGGAGTCTGGCCTCGGCCTTGAGTATTGACTGCCACACAGCATTTCTTAAATGTGGAAGATAAAGGCCACCAAAGATACCATGCCAATAGGCGTCATTACACTGGGCTGAAAGGATATAGTCCCTGGCCTGTTTGTCGGATGAACGGGTATTCAGGCTCATCCGGCTCACAGCAGCAGTGCGTTTGTGCATGTGGTTTGACTCCGGGTACTTCACAAAGAAATTTTTCCAGTGCCCTCCACGCAAAAAAGGCCTGTAGGCCTCTTTGGCTTCCGGGTCCAGGGACTTTATTAATTCCTGCAGCTTCAGAATATTGCCTGCAGGAAGGGCCCACTGCTCCATCTCCTCATAGGAGGCGTTGGGGAGATAGCAGACACCTGACGCGGGCACCTTGTCCATGACCTGTGTAAATGTGGTCCAGTCAACAAACTCTTCTTTCCAACGGGAAGCGGACTCAAGAAAGTTCTCAAGCCATCCGTCTTCGTAAACCCACTTATGAGTCCCTGGCCAGGCGCCGAATTTTTCTCCATCGTCCACATAAACAGCCATTTTTCCTCTTGCAGCAATCTGTCTCAAGTATGTCTCAAGCTCGTTCATTGGCAGAAAGGGGATAAGATAACGTAAGGTCTCATCTATTGGGAAAACTGCCAGGGTCTTTCCACCACCCTCTGTCAAATAGTAGCCATAGAGATCCTCTTTATTGAAACCTGTTACAAGAAAGTGCCGGTCATCTACGATGACAAATTGTATGCCCGCATCCAACAGATCCTCAATTATCTGGTTTTCCCACACCCTCTCTGTAAGCCACAGTCCTTTGGGCCTTTGCCCAAAACGTCGCTCAAGGTATTCACTGAGTTTTAGTATTTGTTCTTTTCTGTCCTCTCGGGATATGCTGGCAAGGACCGGTTCATAAAAACCACCGCCTAAAAGCTCTACCTGTCCTTCATCTGCCATGCTGCCTATGAGGTCAATAATTGAAGTGTCGTTGTCTTCCCACCAGGATAGAAGAGTTCCACTTACATGGAGCGAAAATGAAAGCCATGAGGCCTTGGAGACGGCCTGCAGAAAAGGGCGATAACATGTGTTGGTTAACCTCTCTATAACTTGGTGGAAGTTCCCAAGGGGTTGGTGGTTATGGAGACCGAAAAGGACAGGCAGTTTGGACATATTTAAGTGCCCTCCCGTGGGTTGAACGGTCGATATTTTCTTAAGAGGTATCTATTCCTCAATCTTTCAATAAGGATGATAGTTCATTTTGAAGAAATTTTATATGTTCATTAATTTCCTCGTTGGAAATAGTCTTTACCTTGGCGGCCATGGCATCGAGTTCTTTGAGATCATGGCCGATGGCCTTGTGGATTAAGAAAGTTTCCACCTCACTATCTGGTAAACGATAACCGCATCCTCCAGCAGTGCCCAGGAACTCCTTATTCCAGAAAATAGGAATAGCAAATTTGACCATACCAGCATCGCATTCAATAGTCACTGGTTGGCCGGTCTCCTTGGACTGACTGGTAACATACTGGTTAGCCAGAGCGCAGATTGCGCTTGCACCTTGAGGTAAAGAGTTTATAATCGGGCATAGATCATTGCCCCAGGATATGAAAGAAGTTATTCGAAATCCCTCTGTATCATATACGCATGCATGAAGGCCGGACCTTTTGTTGAGAGCTTTTTCCAAGGCCTCCCACTTCTCAATTGACATAAGCTCTGTTAGTTTCATACTTTCCTCCTTAGGCACCATAAACAGCAACTTCCTTAAGATCATCGCCTAAGTATGCGCGTTCATTTTCACCAAGTATTCCAAGAGATAAACAAAGCAATGTCCACAAATGGACCACTGAATAATTTCCTCCATAATGCTCACTTAATTCATGAATCTGCGAGTGACAATTATGACATGCGGCAATACAATAATCTGCCTTAGTGGCTTTAATTTGTTTATCTTTCACTATTCCATACTGTAAACGTTGTTCTTTATATCCAGCCTGGAGAGTACCTCCGCCGCCACCGCAACAGTAATTGTTCGATTTATTGGGAGTCATATCGATGAAATTTTCTTCACCCACAATTGACTTGACCACGTAACGCAGATCATCGGCAGCTTCATCCCCATAAGATTTGCGCACAATCTGACATGGATCCTGGGCAGTAAACTTAATCTTTAAATCCTTGTTCCAGTCGGAACTTACTTTCAATTTCCCTTCTCTGATCCATTTGGCATAATACTGGTATATACAGGCAATCTCCAGGTCATGCTCTATATGGAATTTTTCCAGTCCGTACCGGACTGCATAGGTTACGTGCCCTCATTCAGTATTGAGAAAGACTCCGCATCCAAGCTCTTTTGCAGTATTTATACTCGTCTTGACAATTTTTTCCCATGAATCATTATCGGCAAGAAACATGCAGTAATTTTCTCCGGCCCATCCTTTTGATCCATAAGTCCAATCAGCACCCACGATATGAAGAATCTTCCATAGAGGAACCATCTCATCCGGTTCTGTCACAGGCTCTCTGGAATTTTGATTCAAGAAGAAGTGAGCACCTTTTTTGTCAATAGGTGCTTTCATATCTTTAAATTCAGGCTGTGCCTCGCGATATTCCTCAAGAACATCTTCAACCACAAAAATAAAATCTTCAGGTGGTGTACCCATTGCACTGCGGCTCATATTTCTCAATGCCATATCGCATGATCCTAGAAGCCCTTTAGGCCGTGTTTCTCTTGGCCAGCTTGCTCTGGCTTCATACACCAACGCTGGTATATCAATTTTCATCGGACATGCATAAATACACCTCTTACACATGGTACACATCCACACCCATGGCGTTGTTGTTAACTCTTCGTCCATCCCAAGAGCTGCCATACGCAAAAATTTTCTTGGATCCATATTTTCAAGACCCGTTGCCGGACAGCCAGATGAACATAGACCACATGCCAGGCAAAGATTAAGATTTCCTCCTTCAGGAAGAAGCTTTTTTACTTTATCCATGAAAATACTTTTTCTTTTTCCACCAAGTTTGATCGCTTCTTCAGCCATACTTCATTGCCCTCCATAGTAAAATTACAATCTGTTCATTTCAGGATAGCATATATGTAAATACTACAAATTTCCAATTGAATAAAGCCAATCTGGAAAATCATTTTTTGAACGATTCAGAAAGTCAGCCGACAAGTGCCATGTTTTGAGAGAAAAAGTTACTCCGTGAGGGCCAGGATGTCAAAATTTGCCGAGAATCAACCCCCTAAAAAGTGTCTTAAATGGCCGCAAGCCCCATTGCTTTCTACTTGCCTGGAGCGATTTCACCAGGAGGCCAAGCACAGTACGAAAAAATCTCAGATTACACTGCAAAAACTCCTAG
>JAJSZR010000075.1 GCA_030262715.1 Deltaproteobacteria bacterium | reverse complement strand
CATGACGTAATCCTCCTTTGTGACGTTTGCAATTTAAGATTACCTTGTTATTTGAACAAACCTTCAGAAAAACGATTTTCGGCCTGCTGCCACAGATTGCTCCAGCTAAAACGCCGGGACAGCGAACGTCGTTCATCCTCTCTGCCAGCATCATTTTTTTCTTCTATCATTTTTTTAATCAAATGTCCATACTCGATTGACTTGACAGCAAATTCAACTGCCGGGCCAAGTCGTATCAGGTCGGGAAGCGGAGGGGCCACGACCGGCTTGCCAAGTGCAAGATATTCATAAATTTTCACCGGATTGATAGCCTCGGTGAGATCAGTTTGGCGAAAAGGCATCCAGCAGACATCAAACTGGGCAGCAATACCAGGTAGTATCTCGTATGGTTGGCTGCCCAGCCAGTGGCAGTTCGGCCTGGAAAATACAGGATCCAGAAAACCATCGTCTGCCCTGGGACCGATAAATACAAACTGCCATAAGGGATACTGAGTGCTTAGTTCCAGAACTACCTCTCTATCTATCCAGTGGGAAAGGGTCCCAAAGTATCCTATTATGGGGTGCGGAATGTTTTGTATGGCTGGAGGAATAGATATATTGGAGGCCCCTTGCCAGTGCTCAAAGTCCACACCATTGGGGAAAAGATACGTAGAGCCAGTCCGCAAAGTGGTGGCCTTCTGTACCAGAACGCTTGAGGTGGCGAAAACCACGTCCGCCTGTTTCAGGAGCCAGTCCTGGGTTTCCACAACTACCTTTGGAAGATGATTAAAGAGACTGTAATCATCAATCCAGTCAAAGACAAAGAGGTTCCGGTTCAAGCGGGGAAAGAGATGCCGCAGGAACGGAGCCGGTGTACAACCCCAGAGAAGGACGTAATCAGGGCTTGTGGCCTGAAGCGTCTTGAGTAAATAGTTTTGGAGTATTCGCGCGTTGATGCGGTCAGCATGGGAGATGCCGCTCAGGGGCAACAGTGGAGCAGCCTTGATCTCAAGATTGTCAGGATGTTTTCTTTCTTGTTTCCTGATTCCCTTTGCATGGCTGTGCAGGTGTTGCAATATGCGGGGCGCATCTCTTGGGCGCACAGGTCGAAGACCAATAGGCTGAATGTAAATGACCCTCTTAAATGAGCGGGTCATCTCTATGGCAAGGTGCTGGGGGCGCTGATAAAGACCTGTCCATTCCACGGGTGGAAAATACAGGGCTGTGTATTGCCGCAGGTCAACAGGTGTCACAACCTACTGCCCGAAATGTTCAGTGGCCCGCCAGCCGCTTTGGATTGTATTGTACACTTGTATCCGTTTGCAAAAATAAGCTTGGTGTCAGTTGCCAAAAAAATCACGAATATGTCCTACGATCCTCTTGCTGGCCTGACCGTCTCCAAATGGATTCGCAGCCCTGGCATAGCCGGTATAGACCTCGGGAGAGTCGAGTAACTGCGCGGCTGTCTTGAAGATATTTGTCCGTCTCACGCCAACCAGGCGGGCCACACCTGCCTTTATGGCCTCAGTACGTTCTGTGACCTCTCTCATGACCAGTACAGGTTTTCCAAACGTTGGCGCTTCCTCCTGCACTCCGCCGGAATCAGTCAATATAATGTAAGCAGTATGCATCAACTGGACAAAAGATGGATAAGAGGCAGGTTCAATGAGGTGCACTCGTTCCACATCAGCCAGAATTCCATAGACGGTCTTCTGGACTTTTGGATTCAGGTGAACGGGATAGATGATCTCCACATCCGGGTAATGTTCTACCAGATCTCTTATAGCTAATGTTATCTCTTGCAGGTATAGGTCAAGGCTTTCCCTGCGGTGGGCAGTTACCAGAATAATCCTGTGATCCTGTTCCAGGATTGCCTTGGCCACTTCCGGCAGGGCATCGGCATGTTGCTGTGCGGTCCAGAGAAGGGCGTCAATGACGGTATTCCCGGTGACAAAGACCCGGTCTGCGGGCACTCCCTCCTTAAGGAGATTATCACGGGCCCTGACTGTAGGGGCAAAATGCAACCTGGTGAGCTGGCTAGTCAGACGCCGGTTCATCTCCTCAGGAAATGGGAGATATGGATTGTCAGTCCGTAAACCTGCCTCTACATGTCCTACAGGAATCTGGTTATAGTGAGCAGCCAATGCACCTGCCAGTACGGTGTTCGTATCTCCCTGTACCAGGAGAAGATCAGGTCGCTGGTCTGTTAATATGTCTCCAAGACCTTGGAGCGCCCGGGCTGTTGAGGCAGTCAGGCTTTGATTCTGACGCATTATGTCCAGGTCGATATCAGGTTTCAAATGAAAGGCATCCAAGACCTGGTCAAGCATCTGGCGGTGCTGGGCCGTAGATACCAATGTCACTCTAGAGTCCTCTGGATACTCATCCAGTGCCTTAAGTACCGGAGCCATCTTGATGGCTTCAGGTCTGGTGCCGATGGTTACAATAATATGTTTCATGGCTTGGAAAAATTTTGCTTAAAGGACGTCAGCAAAGGATGGTTTTAGGCAATCAAAAGTTATATTACACAATTATGTACTCAAGACTTGGTCCAATGTCCAGAAATTCAGATCCGATGTGCCTGTATAAGGGACCTTTACTGTGGATATGGCTTTTATAATTACAGGGCGCGCATGGAATCGCTTTCTACCTTTGTGGCTAACAGCTTCCTTTGGGTCGCGAGATACTTTTCGCAAAACCATTGAGTCGACCGCTCTCCTGTGTTCAGCCAAATAGCATCTTCGATAAAATTGGTTAAATACCTGCGAAAATGTGCATCGACTTTAGCAGCAAGTTTTCG
Source organism: Deltaproteobacteria bacterium (assembly GCA_030262715.1). Classification (GTDB taxonomy): domain Bacteria; phylum Desulfobacterota; class Dissulfuribacteria; order Dissulfuribacterales; family UBA3076; genus UBA3076. The sequence goes on along the minus strand of JAJSZR010000075.1, from coordinate 9,817 downwards.
GTCCATCCGCGGAGCATCATCCCTCATAAAACGGGAATAGCCGCGCAACAGCTCGTTAGTAAATATTGCGAGTCTTTCCGCCGACAGTTCGTCTTTCTCCTCCGGTTCAGGAATCCAGACACGGTAACCGGATTCTTCCAACTTCTCTTTGTATTCTAAAACACTAAGGTAGGGAAAATGGATCGGTTTTGGTGACTTTGCCCAAGTACAGTAAGCTGTTGCATCGGACAAAGCAAGCAGTGACAAGGCAAACAGGCTAAAATGAGTATCCTTACAAACTACTGAAAGGGAAGTACAATTGGGAATCTGTAGAAACAAGTGGCCGTTATGTCTGAGAGCATTTAAAAGCAGCATAAGGTCCCTATCTGGTGAGAGTTGCCTGATAGGATCCAAGCACACCACCAAGTCAAACCGTTCTTCTTTTTTCTCTTCAATTGCATCAAGATCATCTAAAAACATAGATTGCGATAGACCGTAATCTGCACAATTCTCCACACCCAACCTTCGGATATCGTGGTCTTTCTCAATCCCATACACCTCTGCACCCTCACGGGAAAAGGCAACAAGCCTCCCTCCCAATCCACATCCTACATCCAGGTAACGTCTGGGAAATGTAGGGAGGGTCTGTTTTACCCAGTTGACCAGCGTCGTACCCTGCTGATTGGTAGAAATGGCGTTATAAAACCATTTAGAGTGAGGGCAAGGCAACGCCTCGATTTCGCTGATATCAGTCAGTTGTTGACCATGGGACTCAGACCAATACCTAAGATAAGCTTGAACGAATCCTCGTCCTATATCAAATTTATTGACGAGCTGATCTACTAAATGGTCCCGGTACTTATTTATTTGGCATGCCATTTCGATGAAGCTCGTGCCCGATAGTCCTTGGCCATTACCCAGACTAGATGCATTGTTGCCATAAAATTGTAGCGCATGTCGAAACGCTTAAAGTGACTGAGGACAGGGTATCGAAGCAAACTACAAAACCAGTTAGCCATCTTTTTAATACCTATCCCCGGACCCAGCCAATGGGGAACATATAAATCTGTTTGAAGCCGATAATTTACCAGAGTGGCAGTCCGAATGGTCTTTTTTACGTGCTGTTTGGTAAACCGGCGATTATCCACATTGTGATGGACCACAGCCGTAGGCAAAATCCCCACTTTATACCCGAGACGTTTAGCTAAGCTGGCCGCTATGACTTCTTCGCCACCACCAAAATCATCGCCCTTTCGGCCATAATTACAGCGAAAGCCTCCGATCTCCAGAAGAACTTGGCGTCGAGCAGTCCAATTAGCCCCCCATGGAAATTCTGACCAGTCTTCCACCCACGTCATCTCCTGGTAGCCAGGGTTAAAGTGACTCCAGTAGGCAAGGTTTGAGTCTTTAAACCATTTGGGCACTACAGTGGGGCGTTGCACCATGATCTTGCCCCCTACTACTCCGACCCGTTCATCGCTATATGCCTGGTCGAGTTCTTCAAGCCAATTTTTTAAAGTTACCGCATCGTCATCTAAAAAGCATATTACTTCACCACGCGCTTCGCTGATGCCAGCATTTCTAGCATGTGAAAGTCCTTTGAACGGACAAAGTACAAGCCGCAAGTGGTTACGGCGAGAAGCAAAACAATCCTGGCGGAGTTCCTCTATAAGATGAGAAAGATCTTCTTGGGGGTCATTATTAACCACTAAGACTTCATAATTTTCAGGATCAAAACTCTGATTTGCAACCGAACGCACAGCCTCAATTAGCTGCTTAGAACGCTGATAAGTACAAATGACAACTGAAAATCTAAAAATTGAAGCGTGTGGTGATGCTATTTCCTGTTCAATTGCCTCAAGATGATGAGAACGGGCTCGGATTTCCATACACCTGAACAGGTCCTCGGACGTTGTGACCCCGTACCACCCTTGATAATGACGCCCTATATAAGATAGATCTCCTGATGCTCCGTAAACCAGACACATGTGCCAAGCTTCTGGGACGTCTTTTGGAAGCCCTTCAGTATCTTCGAGGGATGCCAGTACAGTAAAGGTATTCGCTGGGAGATTCTCTTTCAGTGGCATGACAGAGCTAGACAACTTACTGGAAATATTAACAAAAATGGCAGGAAACCACAATCTTGGGAGTTGGTCTAGATTGTAGCAACTTGGTTGCTTGATCAGGTGACCTGCTGCTCGGGCAATAGATACAAACTTTTCAAATACTTCCTTTTCGTGCTTTCCTTCCGGTGTATCTATTAGCCAAAGGACCGGAGTGAGATTGAAATCTCGCCGGAAATCATCAAAAACCATCAAATGTTCCCTGAGTTCAAGAACCTTTAGTTCCTTTTCCTTGGCAGTCAGGGAATGACTGTGAAAGCGATATTCATATACCGGTTCTTCAAAATCACTATGGCGGAGAGTGAGTAACTCGTTAACCGACATGAAGTAGTCATAATCTTCAACGGTAAAACGAATGGGACTGTAATCACCCACAAGTGCAGCTACCCGGTCTCTGTAAAGGAAGGCAGGTCCAATATATTGGTTAGGCCATGTGTTAAGTTCAGCGGTATCCGAAGGAAAATGGACGTGGGGGCTCCCAGGCGGAACCTGATAGTTAGAATACCACTGTGAATCGCGAAGAGGCTCTCCGTTCTCACCAATAATGTCGATATTGGCATAAACCATATCCCAATCCGGGTGACGTCGGAGGCAGTCCACCATCTGCTCAAGGAATTGAGGCTTCAGACGGTTATCATCGCTAGTCCATGTCAAAAACTCTCCCTGCGCCACGCGAAAGCCATTGGACAGGCTTTGTGGAAGTTTCTGATTTTTTTGATGAATTACACGAATACGGTGATCTCTGGCTGCAAAACTGTCAACGATTTCTGGGGTACCGTCTGTTGATCCGTCATTTACGATGATAAGTTCAAAATTCGAATAGGTCTGAGAGAGGATGCTCTCAATGACCTCGGATACATAGCGCTCTCCATTGTAAACCGGAAGCACGATCGAAACTAAACCTGGTTGGGAAGGGCACCGCATTGTGCTCACTGTCAAACCGTAGCTTTCCTCACGCGCCTGCCGATAGCGATCGAATCTATACTGATACCAGTTTCGAAAAATGGGTTGGCCTACCGGAGTCTTAAGCCACCAGCGCAGAAATCGGCGGGCCCCTTTTTTTAAAAATCTTCCCGAGAGGCTGCCCAGGCGTCGTAAGCGGTTCCTAAAACGCGACTCCAAAACCCAATGCAATTCAGCCAATTGCTGATGCGCAAAATCGAGTTCTCCTGCCAGGCGATCCCTTTCTTCACGATTTTCACAAAGTAGCGACTCAAGTTCTCTACGCTGATCAGTTAGCTGCTGCTCAAATTTATCGCATAAGGCCCTTGATTGTTCTTCAAATATTTCTCGTTGCTCGCGTAAACGTTCGGCAAGCATCTGGTTTTTAGCCTCGAACTCAACAAACGCTTGAAGTTCAGCCAAATAATGTTTCTTTGCCTCTTTAAGAGCAAGCTCCAACTGCCTAACCCGAGTGCGAGAGACAGTAAGGTCTTCAAGAAGCCGCATGTTCTCAGTGAGCCGTGGCTGACCGGAACTTGTTTTAGTTGCCAATTGGAACTTAGCCGCTTCAAAGCGTGCAATGGCTTTATCTGCTCGTGCATCCCAGGAGTGCTTCTGTGCCAGTGTTTTTAGATGCTGCCGAACGCCCTCATCCCGACTCTCTGCCAAGGCACTGTCCAGGGCTTCGTTGAACGCTTCCGGGCTTTCGACGATATGGACTTCTGGAAAATTGCGGCATTCAGGCAAAGGGGTGGCAACCACTGGCTTTCCTCCAGCCAAGTATTCGTAAAGCTTTATCGGAGACGTGGCCAAAGTAATTTCATTAATAAGAAAAGGAATGGTCGCCACATCGAAAGCCTGGAGATATGAGTTCAGATCCTCATATCGCCGGGGTCCAATCCAAACTATGTTTGGAAGATCAAGGGCCGCCTGCCGACGGAGATCCCGGAAACCGGGATATTCTGGACCGATTAGAAGAAAACTCCAGTCCGGACGCATACGAGCTACCGCATGGAGCAGATTATAGTCAAACCACTCGGCCAAAGCTCCATAATATCCTGCAATAGACCGTCCTGACTGGCGCAGCTTTTCGACTTCCACGTCGTCGGTGGGTTTGATCAAAGGATCAGCAAAATGCGCAAAATCAACGCCATTTGGAAGATAAACAGCGTCTGGGCGCACTGCCAAGGCTTCTTCATGCAAGCGTCGCGCTACTACGGTTACTAAGTCTGCTTCCTTCAGAGCCCGCAGGTGATTATCTCGCAGAAATGCAGGATCATCAGGGAAGACGGAAAGGTCATCTATCCAATCATAAATCCTGCATTTTCGGTGAGGAAAATTGTCTGACAAGTGAAAATTGTATGTAAAGGTCCAGATAATGGGCTCCGGAAGCCCTTGAAGCTCCTCAGGAGATCCGTCAAATAGAAAGAGATTATATTCCATTTCTTGAAAGCCGTGAACTTCGTCAGGCAACTCATTGCAGTCCATTACGACCAAAAATCCTCGCCGTGCAAAAGCTCTTGCAAGTTGCTGGGGACGTTGAAACAGGGGATTCGTCCACCCAATGGAAGAAGGGAAAAAAACTACTCCCTTTGCCTCTGCTAGTCGAGGCTTAAGGATTGCTGGAACCTCACAATGCAACTTAATCACTCCCCTCTAATTCTCTGAGTTTACGTTTTCGATGAGACAAGTAAGATCTATGGTTTCTAATATGTATCCATTTTGCGATTTCAATAATTGCCTTTATGTCCTTAAATCGCAAAGGCAGCACAACTTTGAAAAGATCACGTTACTCCCGCAAGGTTTTGATTACAGGGGCTATCTTGATGGCTTCAGGTCGTATGCCGATAATTATTGTGATTTTTAGCATCTATCAAACATTTTTATTAGATTTATTCACCAATTAAATTTATAATCTGCTCTGCTTTTATTTTCCACGAATTTTCCTTTGCTTCTCTATCTAAAATGGTGCGGTATTCTTCATTTGTTCTAAGTGCTAACGCTTGGTCAATTTTTTTAATATAATCCTGGTGATCTACTGCAATCAGCACTGATTTGTATTTTCGGCATTCCGTAATATTAGTCGTTACAATAGGCTTCCCTAATGCCATATATTCAAATAGCTTTATAGGAGAAGTTGACTCTGTTATCTTATTTTTTAGAAATGGTATTGTTGATATGTCAAATATTGATGCATATTTAGGGAGATCCTGATAACTTACTGGTCCCAATATCGTTACATTGCTATATTTTTTTAAATTATATTTATCTAAACTACCATCATAATTTACTCCGATGATTAATATTTCATATTCTGGCCTTTCTGCTGCCAGTTTTTGGACAAGTGCATAATCAAACCATACTGCTAATGCACCAAAATAACCGATAACTGGCTTATTTCTATTCTTTATTAATAGCATATCTTCGGTAAGTTCATTTTCTACGAACTTTTGCCTGAAATGATAGTAATCGACCCCATTTGTTATTAACGCAAAATTTTTTGATCTGTAGCTCATTACTTCTTTATAAAGTTTATCCGAGGAAGCAATAACCATACATCCTTCATTCCTTAGGATTTTCTTATGTCTATCTATTGTCGATTTCGGTATGGATTTTCCTGATATCAAAGGATGTATCTCATCTATATATTCATATAAAATCTTGTTTCCTTTTTTTAATTCTTCTTCTATAAAATCATATGCAAGTGAATTATCCGTTGAATAAATATTAAATACTTTCTTTTTGTTTAGTTCTTTAAGTAAGTCAAATCTATTTGTTAAATAAAGGGAACCAGCCACGTTCTGAAAGCCAAAAATGTTATCATATACGCAGTTGCCTGTACAAAAAAAATAGATTAATTCTTCTTGGGCCAGTTGTCTGGCAATATGTTGTGGTCTTTGAAATAGAGGAATATTCCAATCAACCAATGGTGGCAGAACTACTATGGGTTTGTGGTTGTTAGCAGCAAGTATTTCCTCCAATTTAAGGACGTCATCAACTTGATCATGATCTTGAATAATGCGGTTAAGTTGCCTTCTCAGCCATGAAGACAATCCAAGAGTCCTAACTAACTTACGGCAGGAGCGATATGTGAAGCTATTTCTGGTATCAAGATTTCTTTTCCACTCGATAATGCTTTTTCTTGAGATGGTCACCTGATGATATCCCTTTTTGCGATTTTTCACCTCCTTGCACCTTGCCCTCGAGCAAAATCTTGAGTTTTGCAAGAGGCTCTTTTGCGATTCAGCTTTTAATTCAGGTTTTTTTAGTATTTCACATTCTATCGCCCAATAAATTTTTTGATGACACGCTTGCCTTTTCGATAGGCTGTTAATAATTTCCAGCCATTAGAGTCATAGATAGTGCGCAGATCGCGAATGAGGCGCTCATTTTCTTTTTCCAGGGAATTTTGGTGTTTTTCTGCCTCTCCTCGTTGCCAGGCCGCATAACTGTAATCCACTAAACGGGATATCATGGATTGAGAAGCATCCAAAGCCTTAAAAAGTTCTTGACTACGCTTCTTCTGTTTTTCCAAAAGGTCAGCGCCTGAATTAATAATTACTGACAGCAACAAGTTCTCGTAAGCACTGACTGTCCGATTCAAGTTAAACTCGTGTTTGACTACATCTGTCCCAATTAAACCCTTCTTGTGCCATTTCTTACGATTTTGACAGAAATCACGCATGGTATCCAGCAACTCAGAAAGTGTCGGATCGTTAGTCATCATAGTATAGCGATCGAAGAAATCCACGTTTAGGTCGCCAAGCTCTTCGAAAGGCGGCCGAATCAGAGCTCCTAGCGACCAATTCTGCATAATGGTTCTGGCACCGGCAATGTTAGGCATAATAATAGGCAAACCCCAAAACATGGCCTCCAGCATGGCAAGACTCCAGCCTTCTATCACCGATGGAAGCACAAAGGCATCAGCCAGTGCATAACAACTAGGCACATCGGCTCCAAATGGAAGCAGAATAATCTTATCCTTAAGATCTTCTTCCTCAATCAAGTGATTTAGAAAATCATTGAATTGCTGATCAACTACCTGCCCGACAAATATAGCCCTTGCATCAGGACAGCTCTTCAATAACTCAGAGAAAATTCGTACTATACGATCTTGACCTTTTACACGATAGATGGAACCAACGGTCAAAAAGACGTAATTATCCTGGCTGAGGCCTAAAGCCTCACGCATCTTTTCTGGAGATGATATCTCCTTACGCTTATCAGACCATAAATGAAAATCAAAGCCATTAGGAATGACACTCACTCTTCTTTCATCTATTTGGAAACGTCTTTTCAAAAAAGATGCTACATCGTCAGAAACCGCAATATAGTGGGAAACAAATGGATCAACTGATCTGAATTCGCTCAGAATATCATCCGATAACCAAGCATATATATTATGTATTGCTGTGACTACCGGGATATTGGCTTCGGCAGCCAGGCTCGTCCCAAACGATGAATAGTGGGCATTGACGACATCCACCTTATACCGGGCGAGGATTTCTTTATAAGCGGGCTCTTTATCCTGTGGAGGAAGAATTTCCAATGCAACGTTATCAGTGCGGTTTAAAAGGTCCGCTGCATCTCCTCCTGCTTCTGTGCATACCACTACTACCCGATGATCACGATTGGCAAATCCTAAAGCCAAATCATGGACGACTTGTTCCAGTCCCCCTCTGTGAAGTGAAGAGACTTCCAATAGAATTCCTACACTTGCACAGGACTGACAAGGTGCAGAAATACGAGAGGGCATCTTCTCTTCTTTCTCATGGTGTGTTCTGTTTTCCGAAATACGACGAAACTTTTTGTCAAAGATAGCCTGAATTTCTTCCAGGTTGATCGGGCGGTTGCGACATATTTGCTCATGCAACCGTGTCCTGCACCGGGCAATTACTTCTGGACGGCGATCTTTCCACAGCACCGGAAAAATTTCTTCCGGCTCCAGTAATTCAGCTGCTTTTCTGAGCACTCTGGCCCGCTCTGCCTCTGTAGCAGGTGTAGCCTTGTAAGTTAGATTGCCCCCATGCCATCGATAGTAAATTACCGGCTCGGGAAGCACCTTCATCTCATAATTTTTTAGAAGTCGAAACCACAAGTCGTAGTCCTGCATAAAGATGCAATCAGGATCAAATCCCCCTAAATCCCTCAAGATCTCCGTACGTAAGAGGACCGAAGGTGCAGAAATAAAATTCCGCTCCAGCAAGCTAAGCAAGAAGTCTCCTGTCCCTTTGGGACTTACATCAAACCAATTTTGGACATGATGATCAGTCAGAAGCTGACCATCATGATCGATGAGAGTCTGATGCCCGGCCAAGGCCGCAATATCTGGCTTGGCCTCCAGCCATCTAACTTGAATATCAAGTTTCTTTGGATAGAAGAGATCATCTGATGGCAAAAAACCAAAATAGCGTCCTTGAGCAAGATCCAGTCCTCTATTTAAGCTAGAGCTCAGCCCTTGATTCTCTTGATGCAAAACCTGGATATTCAGTTGATCTGAGTATTTATCTACTATATTCTCTGTGCCATCTACAGATCCATCATCAATAATAATGAGTTCCCAATGAGAAAAGGTCTGATTAGTTATACTCTCAATAGCTTGACGGACATAATGCACATGATTGTAAGCAGGTATGATGACAGAAACTTCCGGATCAACATATCCATTTTTCATAGTGTAATAGTTTTTTGCATATTTGGATTAAATTTACTGAAGCCTGTATACCTTAAACCAAAACAGCTTACAATTCCAGATAATCTTAGATGGAGGCATTTGCGCTGTCCCGTTTTTTATGCTCCCAGGCCGGGCCAACGATGCCTCTAGCAATACAGGAAGCCGGAAATTTAGTGAATTCGGCGATTAGATCGCCTTGTTGAGGATTATTCGCAATAAACGGCGCTTATTGAAAATAACTCTCCATTCGGAATCTTTTTGATTCCGTTTCCATGAAATATTTCCAGAATTCTCTGTCAGGCCGCCCTTGACAACGGCCTGACCAACGAACGTATCTGAGCTTTTCGGCCCTCCTTAATATGACCAAGGGCCATCGCCATCATTACCGCCAAAGACAATTCCATTCGAGTCTGCATTTTCGCTTTGCCATGGATATAGTGCTTCTCAAAACAAAAATCATTATCAAGGCGGCTGTTAATGCGCTCCAGAGAACTGCGACGATTATAACACCGGCTCCACGACGGGCTGTTAAGATTTATGCTGAAATACAATTCCAGCTATAACCGCGTTCCACATTGGGCCTACAGGGCAGTCGTCTCTTCCGTTACCGCGATTTTTCTCCATAGCTTGTACGATCTTTTCATCAGGAATTATAATTAAATACTAGGGAGAGGCGCTTAAGATCAGGAAGGTTTTCTACATCGTCCCAGGAAAACAATAACCGGTTTGTGGCTGCCATGTAATACTCCTTTATTAATATAATCAACAACTTATCACGGGTTCTGAGAGGGCGTGAGGGGGAGGTTCCTTCGCGCTACTCACCTTGTCTGCGCATTTCAGTACCGTTCGGATGCACTGGCCTTTTATCGGGAGCTACCGGAGCGTCTTGGGAAATTTAACCTGAAAGTTGCTCAGGATAAGACCCGGATACACCGTTTCAGCCGATTTTACTCCGGTCTGAAGCGTCGTTTTGCCTTCCTTGGCTTTGACTTAAATGTTGCTCGAAAATCTCACCATCGCCCTTTAACTTCTTGAAATAGTATGATTTTTTCAATCAGGCAGCCAACAATAACCGTTGCTTTAATTCCTCTTTATAACG
>JAJSZR010000074.1 GCA_030262715.1 Deltaproteobacteria bacterium | reverse complement strand
AATGCCGGGCACGTACTTGCGCTTAAGGTGAATCATCCAGGCTGTCCCTGTATAGTCAGCACAGATATCAATGTCGCCGGATTCCATCCCGGCTCTGAGGGCCATGGAAGTGAGATCCGATCTCAAATCGACCTTGAAGCCGTTATCTTCAAGTACCTGTTTGATCAACTGACCGGCAATATACTGTTCTGTAAAATTCTTGTTACCTACAGTTACTCTTTTTTCGGTCGCCTGGTTGTTTGCACACCCGATTAATGTGAGCGCCAGAACCCCCACGACGAGATTGACTATATTGATCTTCAGCTTCTGCATCTTTCTATTCCCTTAAGAAATCGTTTTATTCCGCAATCCGCAACCTCAAGACATCTCAGTCCGGATTCTCAGCCCCTGGGGTGTCATCCACTGTTCCAATCGTTCCAGTATAAAACCCAGGGTAATAGCAATGGCTGCAGTGGGTGCCGCTCCCTGGAGGATGATTAATGCCTCGCGGGCGAAAACACCTGTCAACGTAATTTTCCCCAGGCCTGCGCCACCCACAAGAACAGCGAGCTCCGCAGTCCCCACCGTGATAACTGTGGAAATTCTGATGCCTGCCATGATGACGGGCCTTGCCAGTGGCAACTCTATCCTGCGGGCTATCTGCATTCTGGTCATTCCCATTCCTCTGGCAGCTTCTATGACCGCAGGATCGACATTTTTGATACCAGTAAAGGAATTGCGCAGGATGGGAAGAAGCCCGTAGATGACAAGGGCCACAATAGCTGACTGAAGGCCGAAACCCAAAAGAGGGACCATGATAGCAATGACAGCCAGGCTGGGTATAGTCTGTCCCACGCTTGCTCCGCCAATGACAGGCAGTGCAAGTTTATCAATGACTGGCCGGGTAACCAGGATTCCCAGGGGCACACCGATGGCAGTAGCTATAGCGACTGCTATGAATACCATCTTTAAATGGGCCCATGTGCTGTAGAACAGGTCACCATATGTGAAGGTGTTGTAGATCCCAACCGTGCCCAGGCTGGTGATCCAGATTGTCATTCCAACAAGAAATACAAGAAGACTAACGAAAATCACCTGATGTCTCATTGATATCTTCCTTTTGAGCAGCTTCCCTTAGTGCCTCCCTGATTGCCTGAAACGTTAAGACGCCTTCTAACCTGTTATGTTTATCGATTACAGCCAGAACATTACGCCCGCTGGTCAACATAATGGAAAGGGCTTCGCTGAGAACGGCGTTTCTGAAGGCAGTGATTGGCGAGATATTCATGACTTCCTTTACTCTTTGGCCCTTTTTCAGATCTGAGGGGAGAACCCAACCTGAAAATCCGCCTTTATCGTCAATTACCGGAAGCCAATCGATCCCTTCTCGCTCCATACGCTCTTGAGCGGCTTTTACTTCCTCTTCCGGCTTTGCCGTAGGCGGCGATCTCCACATGATTTCCTCTGCGCGGATTAACTGTAAACCTTTAAGGCCCCGATCGGCACCGACAAAACCTGCCACAAAGTCATCTTTCGGCCTGTAAAGCAGATCAGCAGGTGTGGCGTATTGCACCAGCCTGCCTTGTTTCATCAAGGCTATCTTGTCTCCCATCTTAATTGCTTCATAAATATCGTGTGTCACGAATATAATGGTCTTTTGTAAATCCTGCTGAATCTTCAGAAACTCATTCTGTAACCCTTCCCGGGTTATCGGATCGATGGCTCCAAAAGGCTCATCCATCAGGAGTATGGGGGGATTTCCTCCCAGTGCTCGAGCCACGCCTACTCTCTGCCGCTGGCCGCCGGAAAGCTCACGTGGATACTTGTCCACAAAAGCACCAGGGTCCATTCTCAAAAGCACCAGCAGTTCCTCTGCCCGCCTTCTGCACCGGGCTTTCGGCCAGCCTTTAAGGGTCGGAACCGTTTCTATGTTCTCACCCACTGTCATATGAGGGAAAAGTCCAATATCCTGAATGGCATAACCTATGTTTCTCCGAAGCTCGTTCTGGTCTATGCCGGTATTATCCATTCCATCAATAAATATCTTGCCGCTGGTTATAGAAATCAGCCGGTTGATCATCTTCATCGCTGTGGTCTTACCACATCCTGAAGGACCTAATAGCACGCACAACTCCCCTTTCTGAACCTCAAAGCTCACATTATTTACCGCTTCTGTTCCATCAGGATAGATCTTGGTCACTTTCTCCAGCCTGATCATTTTCGTATCAACTCCTTAATCCCTTGGGCATGACCCAGCGCTCCAACAGGGCCATGAGACCATCGATCAATAAAGCCAGGATGCTGACTGATATCCCCCCTATAACGATTAGATCCATTCGAGCATTTCTTAATCCTCGAAATATAGGCACTCCAAGCCCTCCGGCACCAATCAGGGCTGCAATGGCCGCAATCCCGATAGTGAGCACCATGGCATTCCTAAGACCAGCCATGATAATAGGGAGGGCAAGAGGGAGCTTAATCCTCAGAAGCAATTGGCTTTCGCTCATCCCCATACCCCTGCCGGCATCGATCATCGTTTGATCAACCTGCCGGATCGCTGTATAGGTATTCCGTAAGATAGGCAGTTGACTATAGATAACCAAAGTGATGACTGCAGGCAGGAAACCAATGGCGCTCAGTCCCATGCGGCTGAGAAGGAGCATTAGCAGTCCAAAGAGGGCCAGGCTGGGGACAGTCATCATGATCTCTGCAAAATAGAGCACTACATCTGCTGTCCGCTCTCTGCCTTTTCCCGCTATGAAGATCCCTGTCGTTACTCCGAGGACAGTTCCTATTGCAATGGCAATAAGACTTATGCACAGATGATCCGTGATCCACTCTGCCACCATCACAGGATGTTGCATTACATATCGATAAGCGTCTAACATGAATGTCTACGGAACGTTGAAATTAGAAAATAGAAATTAGAAACTTGAAATTAGAGCTGATTAATCCAGTTTTTATCCAATTTCTAGTTTCCAGTTTCGGCATCCAGCATTCGATTCTATAATGCACCCTTTTTGGGAATAAGTGTAAACCGGATGCCAAAAAAATTAATTGCTTTGGCAGATTCTTGATGGTAAATTATTTCGTTACTATAATATTTCAACTGAAAATTTTTCGAGCGACACACGGGAATAACAAATAATGTCCAAACACTATATCGAGCGATGAGCTACGAGGTTCCTCAGACTTCTATCAAAGAGATCGTGTACGAGATTTACAGGCTCATGCAGGCGGGAAAACTCTACACCAAGGAACTGAACAAGAAGTACCAGGTGAGTGCTCCCCAACTCAATTGTCTTATCGCTCTGTATGAGAATGGGCCTCTTCCTCCCTCCCAGATTGCCAAGATAATTATGGTCAGTTCCAGTACGGTCACCGGTATCATCGACCGCCTGGAGCTAAAAGGGCTTGTGACAAGGATGAGAAAATCTCCTGATCGTCGGGTGATTACGATTGAATTGACAGAAGTGGGAAGGAGTCTTGCGGACAATGCCCCACCCCCTATCCAGCATAAGATCGTAGACGGACTTAGAAGGCTTCCCGAAGGCGAGATAGAAGAGATCGTTCGAAGCCTGAGAAAGCTTACAAATATGCTCGATGTCCAGGACTTGCAAGTCGAGTAACCATATTTCCAAAATCCCCTGAACCCTTTGAGACCGCGCTTAGACGTACTTCGAGCCTTCCATGCATGAGGCCTTGTCAGGACTATGCCTCGGTTTGAGGGAGCCTTGACAAGCCGAAATTTTCTAGTATATCCTTTTAACTCAAATAATTTTATTTGGTGTTATTTTAACAGAAACAACATACAAATCCTATTGAAGCTTTTGTCAACAAGGTGTGTGGCAAGTTTGCATCGCATACTTAGAAAGCAGTTAAATTTCCTGAGTATACACAATGGAATCAATAACAATAAATCCAAGCATTGAAACAAATGAATTGTCAAGGCATTTTGGTGCCGGCGGATGTCAGGGATTTTCTTACTCGCTCAGCACAAAAGTTGAGAGCTATAGCAAGAGATTAGACGAGTTGCTCATACCCCGGCTGCATTATCAAATTGAAACAATCAATAACATCGGCAAGAAATCTGTCTCCATCAACGGGGGTACGACTTTCAGGAGCCGAAAGCTTACACATGCCCTTAAAGATTCGGATGAGATCGTATGCTTTGTGGCTACTGTCGGAAGTATTATAGAAGATGAAATTGATGGGCTCATGGCCCAAAGGCGTTTGTCAGAAGCCTATGTCCTGGACACTATGGGCTCGGTGGCCGTGGAGAATATGGTTGAGCAATTTCACCAATGCGAGGAGCCCTTATTTCTTTCGGAAAACAGGTCGGTCACCCTACGTTTCAGTCCTGGTTATTGCGATTGGCCCCTCACCGATCAGAAAAAGCTCTTCGGTCTGTTCGATTCAGAGGTTACCGGGGTTGAATTGCTCGATTCCTGCCTTATGCAGCCGCGCAAATCGATTTCAGGAGTCTTTGGTCTATATCATTCTTCAAATTCCCACTCTTCCCTTCCTTATAATCCCTGCCGGCATTGCAAAAAGACTGATTGCATAGCAAGAAGGGCATAAAAAGTAACAGAGACATATTAGGTTACTTAGAGCCGAGTCAGGGTGAATACATGATTAAAGTAAGAAAAGGGTTGCAGGGAGGCCGGTACAGGCCTCTGGGCGACCAGGACATAGAAAAAATCCACGAAACCAGCCTGAGAGTATTTGCCGAGGTGGGAGTGCAGGTGAACTTTGCTGAAGCAAGGGAACTCTTCCGCAACGCAGGGGCGGAGGTGGATGATGCCGGCGGTATAGTCAAAATGGCTAGAGATCTTGTGGAAGAATTGATCCATAAAGCGCCTTCTGTTGTTCAGCTCTGTGGCCGGGAGGAAAACGGTGAATTGGATTGTGAGGTCGGAGGCGACAAGGTCTATATGGGCACGGGGGGCACGGCCTTGAACGTACAGGATCCGGGATCTCAGGATTGCCGGAGATCAACGCTTCAAGACATTGTCAATATGGCCTGCCTTGTGGACGCTCTGGATAACATCCATTTTTATATGCTTAACGTGTACCCCAGTGATCTCGAAGTGGAGGATGTGGATGTAAATCGCTTTGGTGCGGCGTTGAACCGCACCCGGAAACACGTGATGGGCGGAGTATATACGGTTGATGGCGTAAAAAACGTCGTCAGGATGGCGGAAATCATTGCAGGTTCTCCTGAAAGGCTTCGGGAACGGCCTTTTATTTCCATGGTAACCTGTCCCATCAGTCCATTCAAGCTGGATGAAAGCTACGGGCAACTCACAATGGAAGCGGCCCGAAATGGCATACCGGTAGTGGTGCCGGCAGAGCCACTGTGTGGCGCGACTGCGCCCATTACTCTTGCTGGAAACCTCGTTGTACAAAACGTCGACACCCTGGCCGGCGTCATGCTGGCCCAGCTTGCCAGCCCGGGAACTCCTACACTGTATGGTTGCATTTCTTCTATCACGGACCTGCGCGACATGAAGTATCTTTCAGGTGCTGTGGAGATGGGACTTATGAATGCAGCCGCCTCCCAGATGGCCCGGTTCTATCAGCTTCCCATCTATGCTACGGCAGGTATGTCTGATGCCAAGGTGAATGATGCGCAGACAGGATATGAATCCGCAATCACCAGTTTGATGGTTGCGTTGGCAGGAGGTAACTGGATACATGATGCGGTGGGATTTCTCGAGTTTTGCATGACGGCGTCGTATGACAAGCTGGTCATTGATAACGAGATCATCGGCATGGTCATGCGGGCCGTGGAGGGCATTGAAGTCAATGATGAGACCCTGGCCTTTGATTTGATAAAGAGGACAGGTCCTGGAGGCCACTTCGTCTCTGCGCGCCATACACGCAAACATATGCGCTCCGAGCAATACGTTCCTTGTCTGAGCGACCGTGAAGAACGATCGAAATGGCAGGCTGCAGGTGCGATAAACGCTGCCGATCGGGCCACCAAAATAGTTAATGAAATTTTGAATAGTCCGATGCAACCAGCTGTTCCGTCAGACATCAGAAAACGGATAAAGACGGAGATTCCTGGATTGCGATCCTTTGTTATGGATTAAATGAGGAATTATTTGTGATTATCATTGGAGAAAAAATCAATGCCACCCTTACCGGCATAAAATCCATAGTACAGAAACAGGATAGCGCCGGACTTCTGGATTTGGCAAAAATCCAGGCCGCCGCCGCGGGTTTTATAGACGTGAACGTGGGAACCGGCGTTGGGTCCCGGGAGGACGAAATCGTTTCCATGCAATGGGCGGTTAAGACAATCCAGGAGGGAATAGAGACCCCTCTTTGTATTGACAGCGCGGACCCCGCAGTGCTGGAGGCAGGACTCCGGGTGCGAAGCGGAAGGCCGAGCCTGATCAATTCGACTAAGGCGGAAGAGAAAAATCTCGCACAGGTAATGCCCTTGGCCGACCGGTACCAGACCCCCATAGTCGGACTGGCCATGGATGAAACAGGTATCCCCAAGACAGTTGAAGATCGGCTTCGTGCCTGCGAAAATATTGCATCGGCTTGCGAAAAGTACGGGGTGCCGATTGAAAATGTATATTTCGATCCCCTGGTTTTGCCTGTCAGCACTGATATTAACCAGGGATTGGTGACGCTTTATACCATTGCCGAAATCAAAAAGCGATTTCCTGCAGCCAGGACCGTAATGGGTCTTTCCAATGTCTCGTACGGTCTGCCCGGCCGGCCCGGTCTCAATGCAGCGTTTTTGCATATGGCCATTTATGCCGGCCTGGATGCAGCGATTATGGATCCGTTGAATCAGACCTTGATGAACGCCGTGAAGGCCGCCGAGGTCCTGGTGGGCAAAGATAGACATTGCCGGAGGTACACCCGAGCCTTTCGAGGTAGTTGAGGACGATATGGATAATGGACAACCGGTAAATAACGGATTGACCGAGGGCCCTGTGTCCGGATTATACAGGCAGGGAGTGCTGGTCAAGCCTTATGAACGGCTGAACCGGGACCATGTCAAATGGCTCGATGACGCCTCTATGAGTATCCTGAATGATCCGGGCATATGGTGTTACAACAAGAGGGCTGCGAATTTATTTAAGGCTCACGGGGCCGAGGTTCGTGAAGAACGAGAAACTTCCGGGTCGTTTTTCTGGCGTGTGAGTTTACCACAGGGACTGGTCAGGGATGCCGTGTCTAATGCCCCATCGCGCTTTATCCTTGGAGCACGCAAACCGGAAAACCGCCTGCTGTTGGATGCCGAGGTCCCGCGTGTATATTTCGGGACCGGTTCCGAGGCCAATGTCTGGGTCGATGTCCGTATGGAGGAATTTGTGAGCGTTGATGACTCACAGGTAAAGGTCAAGGTCCCCAGGTTCAGGGAACTCCGGGGTGATACGGTCCTGCTCTGCCGTGCCGCCAGGCTGTGCGAACGATTGGAGCACCTTGATTTCTTTATCCGGCCCTTGAATATTCAAGATCCGGACATCACTTCGGATAACCACGACGTGAATAAGTTTTTTGCAAGCCTGAACAACATAACCAAGCACGTCCAGGCCGGCTTGACCAAACTGGAAAGACTGAAAGATGTAATAAGAATGGCGGAAATCATCGCGGGCGGTCGCGAGGAGCTGAGAAAAAACCCGGTCATCTCCTTTATTGCCTGCGTATTTAAAAGCCCGCTGCAGATCGTGGATGACACCGCGGAAAAAGTATTCGCTATCGTGGAGAGCGGCCTTCCCCTGGTCATTTCTTCCTCCCCGCAAGGGGGATCTTCAGCTCCCATTCAAGAAGCGGGAATGGTGGCCCAGATCAACGCCGAGATCCTGGCCGGCATCACTCTGGTTCAGTTGATAAAACAGGGGGCGCCCGTGCTCTACGGGAGTGTTCCTGTAAGGGCTAGGCTGGATAACCTTTTTGATCTGTACGGGTGTCCGGAGTTCAACCAGTATAACATCGACTGCGTTCAAATGGCCCGGTTTTATAAAATCCCCTGTTATTCCTCAGCAGGAGTGGGAGACGCCAAGGTGCCGGGTATGCAAGCCGCATTCGAGAAACTCTTTACCCATCTCCACATGGCTATGAGCGGTGCGCAGTATATCCATTATGCCTTTGGTCTCCTGGACAGGACCAACAGCTTCTGTCCTGTCCAGGCAGTATTGGACAACGAGCAGATCGGCAAGATCAAACACTGTCTGCGAGAGCCTAAAGTTGATCCTTCAATAACGGCGGATATGATCAACATCGTGAAAAAGGTCATGGCATCCCCTCACCGGCTCTTTGCACGTCATGCCCGTAAGGCCATGCATGCAGGTGATGTTTCAAGCCCTTACAGATTCGAGGCCAAGGAGTTGGAAGATAAAGCCCTGGAGAATGCCCTGGGCTATATGACCCAAGTAGAGAATGAGTCTGCACAATACCTGGACCAGGCCACGGTGGATCGCATCTTTAATGAAATCCCGGGTCTTCTGCCAGGGCTCAGGCAGGTTGCGGAATAAAGATAACGGCTAGGAGAGTTCATGGACCAACAGATACTTCTGGAGAAAATCGCATTAAATGTCATACAGGGTCGCTTGGAGACCGAGGACGAGGGTTTTGATGAAGGCTTGGAGGGTAAACCTGCAGTGACGGAACTGGTCAAGGAAGCCATCAGGGATGGGGTCGATCCAAAGTCGATCGTCCTGGAGGCCTTGACCGGGTCCATGGAAGTGGTTGGTGACAAATTCGAGAGCGGAGAGTATCTGATCCCGGACATGCTGGCTTCGGCCGAGTGTGTAGGCGTGGCCATGGATCTTTTGAGCCCGCATCTACTTAAGGCAGGTGTAAAGACTAAAGGCAAATTTGTTATCGGTACCGTGCAAGGCGATCTCCACGACATAGGCAAAAACATCGTATCCATTATGCTGAAGGGCGCGGGCTACGAGGTGATCGATCTGGGCGCCGATGTCTCCACTGACCGGTTCGTAAGGGCGGTAAAGGAACATCAGGCACCTTACCTGGGACTTTCAGCCCTTCTGACCACCACCATGCGGGTGATGGGAGACGTGATAGAGAAACTCAAGGAAGAGGGTGTTCGAGAGAGTGTGAAGGTGCTCATTGGCGGCGCGCCTACATCTCAGGAATTCGCTGATCAGATAGGCGCTGATGCTCACTGCAAAGATGCTTTCGAGGCGACTGATCTCCTGAAGACCATGGCGCATTAGCCAGAAGGGTAAAATCATGGCAGAAAAAGCTGCATATTCCCAGGCAGCGAGTACAGGGAAATATGACAAGGCCTCGGGCCTGCTGGGGAAGTATGACAACGTCAGGAGGTTTTGGGAAGACCAGGTCACGGGGATATTTTTGCGTCCTGCCTTGAACGAACTGATGACACAAAAAAAGACGCATCTGGAGCGTATCCGCGTCCTTGATCTGGGCTGTGGCAGCGGAGATGGCTATGACCTTATTATGGGCGTTACCGCCAAGGATCCGGGCATATACGAATATATCACGGCGGTCATCACCCCGGATATGCTCAAGGAATACATGGGAATCGAGATCAACGATGAGCTGATCAAGCAGGCTGAGACAGATTATGGTTATTATCCTAAGGTACGATTTATTCAAGACGACCTGTCCTCAGGTCTTCCCGAATCTGTAAAAAAACAAGATCCCTTTGATATCTATCTTACTTCCTATGGCACCATGTCCCATTTCCATGATGAGCAGAACGTGAAGATCATCTCGGATATATGCAGGCATGCCCCGGGGAGAACCCTTTTTGTTGGAGACTGGTTGGGCCGGTATTCCTATGAATGGCAGGACCTCTGGCATTATCCGCCGGATCAGGAGTACTTTATGGATTATCGCATCTCTTACATCTACCCGGAAGAAATACGTGACCAGTCTGATGTCGCGGTTTTTCCTCTACGCCTCATAACGCGGGATGAGGTCATGCGTATAATAGATGAGGCGGCCAGGGAATCAGGGGCAGAGATCAAGCCTCTTAGATTCTTTGACCGCTCCATACTGATCGGCAGGCATACGGATACGGGTGATTACAATAAGAACTGTCCAAAGCTGCGCACACATATAAACTCCCTTTTCGAGGGATACCTGCGTACGGACTTGGAAAGTCTTCTGGTGGACTATGTGCCCCTTCCGGGTTTTGATTATCTAAATAATTTTTTTGAAATGTTCTTCATGTCCTGTAACACGTTGATACAATATACGATCTCCTTGCTCAGTGAGTACGACTCAGAGACGGAGAAGATGCATGCGGTCCCTGATGTGCTCCCCTTTTATCCTGAGTCCCTAAAGGAGGCAATGCATAGCATGCGAAGGCTTATTGAGGGAGTGGCGTGGCTCAAATGGGGGGATGTGCGTGCCAATGTGATCGAATCACATCTCGGCTATTCGCTCCGCAAGCTGGAGATGGACATGCAGCCCGGAACAGGAATGGGACACAGCCTTGTCGGGATATTTGAGATTCGGAAATAGGTAAGCGTTCACAGGGCACCGCATCTGCTTTGTTGTCGGGCACTTGAAGTACAGGGAGTACGTCTGCGTATCCTCCGCCTCGCATCTGCAGTACCCTGTGAACGCTTACAGTTCGGTGGGTTACGGTAAAACGGGCGTTGTAATCCCGTGAACCTCTGAACCCATACAGAAAAGTAACTCTGAACGGTGAACCCAGAACCCATGAACGGTTAAAGGAGTTTATATGAGCGGATTGGTGATAGCGTATGGTGAGCCGGATCATGACGATGCGAATTCCATGTTCCGGAAGATCAGACATCGTGGCCCGGATGTCTCAGGGATGTTTGAAAATAATGGAATCATCATGGCCCAGAATTACCTCGAAGCCGACGCTGCTTCAGCTCCGGGAGATATCAATATTCCCGTATCAAGTCCCTGGAACCCTGACTTAAGAATTTGCTATGACGGCCAGGTGGGCAATTGGGATGAACAAGCCGGATCCTACGGCATCCCGGATGGCCCATTCAGGGAAGAACGGCTCTTGCTCGAGTTGTATCAGCGCTACGACACGGATATGCTCCGGCACTTAAACGATACGATTTTTGCCTTCGTGATCTCCGACGGGGACGAGTTTTTTGCAGCCAGGGACTTATTGGGTATCAAAACACTTTTTTTCGGATGGAAAAAACAGACCCTGTACTTGGCCTCCGAACTAAAAAGCATTATCGAGGTAACGGAAGACGTCCATGAATTTCTGCCCGGGCATTACATGGACCGGCACGGCTGTTTGATACCATTCGCACAATTGCCCGAGGCCCTCCCCGAGGCCCTGCATACCGACCTGGATAAAATAACAGAGTATATCAGGACAAAAATCCGGCAGAGTCTCCTTAACCGGGTGGATTTCCGTTTTTCAACAGGCAGCTTGTTGAGCGGGGGAATTGACAGCAGTGTGATCGCTATGTTGGCCAGTGAGGCATACAAAGAGAAGTACGGAAAGGATGCACGGTTAAAAACCTTCGTCCTGGGTGTGGGAAAAAGCACCGATATCCAGAATGCACGGGTCATGGCCGGTCATATCGACTCAGACCACCATGAGGTTATGGTGGACCTGAATCAGGTCTTGGCGGTATTGCCGGAGGTTATCTACTATCTTGAGTCCTTTGATCCCTCACTCGTTAGAAGCTCAATATCGAATTTTCTTATCTCCAGATTTGCCAAAGAGCAAGGCATCCAGGTGCTTCTTTCCGGTGAAGGCGGTGATGAGGTGTTTTGCGGGTATACGTATTTTAAGAATTTTCCACTCGGCGAGCTGTTCGCCCGGCAGATGGAATGCATCGGCTTCCTGCACAACAATGCATCGTTGCGGCTGGATCGCATGAACCAGTGCAACAGCGTGCGAGTGGTGGCCCCTATTATATCCGGAGAGTTGCTTAATTATTCATTGGCTATCCCGCCTGAGTACAAACAAAAACCTGACGGGGAAAACAAGATCGAGAAGTGGATATTTAGGAAGGCCTATGAAGGGCTGCTGCCCGAAGGCATAACCTGGCGGCTGAAACAGGAATTTTCCCAGGGATCCGGTATTGCCGGTCTGCTTCCAGCCTATTTTGAAGAAGCCGTCACGGATGGCGAGCTGGCTGATGTCCAAGCTGAATATCCAATGATTCGCAGCAGGGAGGAGCTTCACTATTTCCGCATTTTCACCGAGCACTTCGGTGCGGGTCAGGCGGTGAAAACCGTTGGCCAGTGGATCTGTCTATAAAATTTATGCGGATGAGCTTCGGGTTCCGTAAAGCCTTATCTTTATCCACCCCCCGATTGTCTCAATGAAAGACAAATACAGGGAGGAACAAAGGCCTATCAAAAACAGGGCTACAAGGATCTTTGCCAGATTACTCTGGTACAGGGCCTTCCTTATTATATAACCGATCCCATTAGTTGCAGCCAGAAACTCAGCTATTATGGTGCCAACTAGGGCCATTGTCCCGCTTCCTACTATCACGGTTGTGATCTTGTCCAGGTTTTCAAAGGTCCTTATGGAAAGTTCCAATCTCCAGTTGATCTTGCCTGTTATCCTGAAAAAGTGCTCGACCTCTTCCACAGGCTTTGCAAATATACCTATGAAGCTCAGAAGCAAAGGGAAGTAACATATCATTGCCGCTATGAGGAGCCTGG
>JAJSZR010000073.1 GCA_030262715.1 Deltaproteobacteria bacterium | reverse complement strand
AGCCCACTAGTTTGTCCTAAAATTGATCCCGATAGCTTCATGCAACTCATTGATATGTTAGAAAATATAATCATGGAGCAGTTAACAATAACAACTGCGAAACTTTAGTTACAGCTTATAAAATTAACCAACCTTAAATCGCAGACATAGCGAATTGCTGACTACAGAGACCGAACTCATAGCCATGGCGGCCTTACCCTACGGATACCAGTTTACAAGGTTCCCGGCATGCTGGATAAGATAGAGGCTCTTTTCGTCAATCAGACGGTTTGAAGCCCTTTTTGGTCTTGCATCAGCCAGGCACATATGACCTCGAACAAAAAAGTCACAAATAATCCGGTAACTACAGGGCAAACCTAAGCCTAAGCCTCACTATCTAAGACACATTGCTTAAAATCAAGCTGGCGCGTCCATCCACAGACTTCCCTTTCGTGTTTTTAATCTTTCGTGCTTTCGTGATAATTCTTTTTTTGCTTCCCTAACTCTCCCCTGAATCCTGAACCTCTGAACGGTTACGATATTTATTTTTGCAACCAATCCTCGATTTCTGCTCCCTGGTATTCCTCCTGTTGGACTGTTAGGTCAAGGTTGATGACAAGCCCTGAATGATGAGGCAGAAGGATTTTGACAGGAGTCGCTCCTTACAAAAACACGAAATGGGAGACAACCAAATCATATAGATTTAAGCCTGTTAAGGCATGTCCCAGCAACTTCTCAATAACTCAGGGTAAGATGTCTGGATTCCTGCTTTCGCAGGAATGACGGGCATTTACATCCAAACGTCATTCCGGCGAAAGCCGGAATCCAGTGAATAGTCGCAAAATGTAATCTACCCCAACTTGTTGAGAAGATACATGTCCCAAAGTGCCAAGTTGGAACATACTGTAAAAAATTGGTATATTTGGGAAACATTAGAGTATCTCATATTTAGTTTTGATACATAACTATATTATGAGGCATGCTGTAAGTCGGCAGGAAAAGGATTCGAATATCCCCTTTAGTCGGTTGAGCATCTTTTTTTCCTGCTAAATCAGGGTTTAATTCCAATGCCAAGTCAGTGAAATTGCAAAGCATTTCCATCCTTTTGGACAGCGGAAGCGCACGAAACCAGCGAACGTCTGGATCACCGGCGGGAACGCTGCAGAGCGAAGCAGCGCAGTGCTTCCCGTCCGTGTGCATATACTTGTCGCTTATCTATATGCTTATCACTTTGTCTGAGCCGGCTATCAGGTCATAAAAATCCTGCATGGTTGAGAGCGGACACATTTCCGACCCTTTAGAATTGCGGATTTTGAGACAGCTACCGCAAGCCAGGATTTCGCCTCCGGCATCGACATATGCCTGCATTTGCTCTGTAACTTTGAATTTCTCAGTATCGAGGCCTTCACACTCAACACCCTTGGCAAGAAGAAATGCCTTGACGCTGTCCCCCTGCTTTAGGGCAAAGACACCTAACCTGAATGCGTTCCAGACGTTTTCTGTGTCGTCCGAGTAGATCACGAGTCCAAGCTTCATATCCCTCTCCTTATTGTCTTTCCTTCGTCATGCGAAATTATATATTAAGTAGAGTCTGTTTTTTGAATTTTTAGAAAACGCCAAAAATCAAGAAATCCATACACGTATATAAGGGAAAAATCAAGAAAATGGCATTTTTGATTAAATATTAGACCGATACGGCCAATAAGGTAAGAAAGTACATGTGCTTCTTGAAGGCGTGCTTTTTCAAATGAAGCCCAGAAGTCTGCTCAATAAGTCAGGATATGCCATACTGGATCAGCAATCTAAAGCGAATGGAAAAATAATATCTGTCGGGTTTCTATATTTCTAATCTTCTATCTTGACAATGTTAAGTTTACTTCTTTAGCTGGATCAAGGAAAAGGCGAATGTCAAAAGCGTTCTTTGCTGAGGCATGTTATATGTTTATATATAGAAATGCTTAACCATAAGGAGGTCGCCGTGTCTGGATTGACTCTATGGACGAACAAGGAGATCGGCAAGCTAAAACGGGACATAGACTTTCTTTACGATAGGATGTGTCGCGATTTCGGTATAAGTCAATTAATGGATTCGCTCAAAGAAGGATCCTTGGTGAATATTACCGAGACAAAGGATAGCTTTGTGGTCAGGGCGGATCTTCCGGACCTGGATCCTGAGGATTTGAATGTCTCTGTCACTGATGATCTGTTGATTATCAAGGGAGAAAAAAGAGAGAAAATAACCCATAAAACAGATGACATTAAGCACATCGGGTCTTTCTCAAGTAGGGTCAGGCTACCTTCTAGAGTTAAGATTGAAAAGGTCCGTGCAAAGTACAAAAAAGGAGTTTTGGAGATCGTTCTGCCTAAATACAGAGCCTCCGTTTCTCTGCCTGTGAAAATCCTTAAGAAATAGAGCAGAAGAGTTTCTTGTAGCCGTTCACGGCTTGAAACTTGAAATTGGAAAATAGAAATTTGGGAGAGATGAAACGAGTCTACGAGTTGGATGTTTACAAACTGGCAGAAGAGTTATCAGATATGGTCTGGTACGACTTTGATAAGTGGAACAAAAAGGTTCAGAACACCGTGGGCTATCAGATAATACGATCATCTGACAGCATAGCTGCAAATATAGCAGAAGGGTATGGTCGGTATACTCCCGCTGACAGGAAAAAGTTCTATCTATATTCAAGAGGTTCATTTGAAGAAACCAAATCATGGTTGCGAAAACTCATCAGAAGAAAAGTTTTATCTGAGTCAAACGCGACAGAATACAAAACAATAGTTGAAAAACTCGGCCCAAAATTGAATGCGTTCATCAACAGTACAAAAGCATGAAGGCCAAATTTCCAATTTCTATTTTCTAATTTCAACGTTCCGTGAACGCTTAGAGTTTCTTTTAGAGAAACACAGACTTTCAGGAGAATATAAATGGCTAGGAAAAAAACCTCAGAAGTCTCTTTGGAAGATCTCAGATGGAGCCTTGATCCAGGCTCTCTGGCATTTGAGACGACCGAGGACCTGAAACCACTTAAAGGAATTATTGGCCAGAAAAGGGGTGTTGAGGCCCTGCAATTTGGTATGGGAATGGATATGCCCGGTTACAATATATTTGTCACCGGGCAACCGCGCTCAGGCAGAATGGCAGCGGTAAAAAAGGTCCTCAAAGAGACCTCTCAAAAGAAGAAAGTGCCTGATGATCTGTGCTATGTAAATAATTTCAAAAATCCTGAGGTGCCCATACTCCTCAGTCAAAGGCCCGGCCTGGGCAGGGAACTCAGAAAGGATGTGCACGAGCTGGTGAATACCTTGAAGACAGAGGTGCCCAGGCTTTTCGAAAGCCAGGAATATATCAGCCGCAAAAAAGAGATTATGGAGACCTATGAAAAAAAGACCAGGGATTTTTTCATGGGCCTGGAAAAAAAAGTGAAAGAAGCAGGATTCGCCCTTGTCAAGCTCCAGTCCGACCAACAGACAAGGCCTGAGCTCATGCCTATCGTTGACGGACAGCCCATACCCATTCTCGAACTTGAGCAAAAGGTGGACAAGGGGAGGTTCCCCAGGAAAGAGTTTGAAGAGATCAGAAAAAAGTATGATGAACTGAGGCAGCAGGTCGACCAGATATTTCTTGAAGTCAGGGGACTGCAAAAAGAGGTTCAGGAAAAGGGAAGGAAGATTGACAGGCTGATGTTCAAGGACCTGGTGTCCGGGCAAATCGCCTCGTTCACTGAAAAGTACAAAGATGAATCCGTACAGCAGTATCTTCAGGCCATGATTGAAGACATGTCCGAGAACCTGCATCTTTTTCTAACCCAGGATCAGCAGAGAAAGCCGGACATGTCCATGTTCCCTGCAGGCGATCCATTCGCGTCTTACGAGGTCAATTTGCTGGCGGATAATTCCGAGCAAAAAGGACCTCCGGTCATTATCGAATCCTACCCCACGTATCGCAATTTGTTCGGGAGTATCGAACGTATAGTAGACCGCAGCGGCATTTGGAGGACGGATTTCAGTAAGATCAAGGCAGGTTCTTTTATTAAGGCCAGCGGAGGATATCTGGTGTTCAATCTCATGGACGCCATAATGGAGCCTGGGGTTTGGCCTGCGCTTAAGCGGGCACTAAAGACCAAAAAAATGGAAATCCAGACCTATGATCCCTTTTACCTCTTCACAACCTCAGGTTTGAAACCCGAGCCCATTGAGATGGACACCAAAGTAATCCTTTTGGCAGAGCCCTATCTGTATCAATTGCTCCATGCCTATGATCATGACCTCAAAGAAATCTTCAAGGTCCGGGCTGATTTTGAAACACGCATGGACAAAACAGATGATACGATCAGCAAATTTGCCGAGTTTATCAAGATGAAGACTGAGGATGAAAAACTCAAGCCCTTTGACAAGACAGCAGTAGCTGCTTTGATAGAGGAGTCCGTACGCATGTCCGGCTGGCAGGAGAAGATCTCCACCAGCTTCCCGCAGATTGCGGATCTTATCCGGGAGGCCGACTATTGGGCGGCCCAAGACGGTCAGACTAAAATCCAGGACAAACACGTGGATAAGGCCGTAGAGACCAGGGTTTATCGTTCGAACATGATTGAAACACGCCTGCAGGAGATGATCGATCGCGGCACCCTCATGATTGACGTGGAGCGCGAGGTCGCGGGCCAAGTCAACGGCCTGGCTGTTTATAACCTCGGCGACTATATGTTCGGAAAACCGTCCAGAATTACTGCATCCACTTCCATGGGCCGGGAAGGTATAATTAATATTGAGCGCGAAGCAGATATGTCCGGCAACATCCACAACAAGGGAGTTTTGGTCCTGAGCGGATATATGCGAAAAAAATATGCTCAGAATAAGCCCCTATCTGTGAGCGCAAGTATTGCCTTTGAACAGTCTTATAGCGGAGTGGAAGGCGACAGTGCTTCTTCCACAGAGATCTATGCATTGCTCTCCAGTTTATCCGGTGTTCCTATACGGCAGTATATTGCAGTGACAGGCTCTGTTAATCAGAACGGCGAGATCCAAGCCATCGGCGGGGTCAACCAGAAGATCGAAGGCTTTTACCATTGCTGTATGGCAACCAAACTTACTGGAAAACAGGGAGTAATGATTCCGGAGAGCAATGTCAAGGACCTTATGTTGCGAAAAGACGTGCTCCAGGCCGTAAAAAAAGGCAAGTTCCACATCTACGCTGTCAAGACCATTGACCAGGGAATCGAGATCTTGACCGGAAAGAAGGCCGGAGCAAGAAAGGCTGACGGAACTTATCCCAGGGGGACTATCAATGCCCTTGTGGATGCCAAATTAAAAGAACTGGCCGAAGGATTGAAGGCCTTTGGCAATGAGGACAAGAAGAAAAAGAAAGGGCGGACCACCAGATCCAAGAAGAAAGACTAAGAAAGCAGATGTGGGCTCACACGCATGCGCGGATCATCTTAATTAAAAGGGACCGCAAGAAAAATGCTAAGTGAGCCTTCATGGATGGAGATAACAGATCCATGGTATGCCAAAAATCAGATGCCGCGCGCATATCTGCGTGTTTCCGCTTTGTAAGCCCAAGCAAGTGATAGATCTTATGCATATGAGTATCAACCGGGACTATCAGCTTTGATACAGGCACATTTTCCCATCCTCCCGGATCTACCTCATCCGAGCGCACCATCCACCTGAGGAAGAGGTTTAGTCGCTTACATGCACTGCCCTTGGTAGGCGATGGCACCAGGTGCTCCAAGTTGTCACCGGCACATACGGTCATTTCCCTTGTAAAGGCAGAAAGGGCCGGAAGTATTGTGTCGTCATCGTCATTGAACCCGGCTGAAAAACATGCCTGAAGAGAACCGTGACGTTCCAGAACCTCCTTCACACCAAATAACATGGCGCAAAGCTTCTGGTCGTTGGTAAACCGGTGTCTGAAGCCGGAAAAGGTCTGGTGCATAGTTTTAAGGGAAGCCCGCTTTAAGAAGACCGATGGAGTTGGCTTCATCCGTTCAAGAACAGAGAAAACGCTCTTTAGAATATGGGCAACCTTTCCATAGGCAAGCGATGAGGCAACAAATGCCACGATTTCGCGGTCACAAAGGTCATCGTAA
Organism: Deltaproteobacteria bacterium; assembly: GCA_030262715.1. Lineage (GTDB taxonomy): Bacteria > Desulfobacterota > Dissulfuribacteria > Dissulfuribacterales > UBA3076 > UBA3076. The sequence goes on along the minus strand of JAJSZR010000073.1, from coordinate 6,615 downwards.
TGATACAGAAACTCAAGGGGGTCAGGATGTACAAACTCCCGCCGATTGTAGTGACGGTAAAGCTTCTCAAACTTGTCTTCTCAGGGCGCTTTGGGGCAACCTATTCCCGGTAAGTTTTGACATCCTGATCCTTATAGAGTAACTTTCTTCTCAGATATGGTACTTGCCGGCTGACTTTCTGAATCACTCAAGAAGCGATTTTCTATCAGTTCAGTTTTCCTGTCAGTTCCTCTTCTCAGAAACGGATGGCGCATATCCAGCCAGAGGATTCACCGGATAGCGGCGTCATAAACGTCAATACTGGTTGGCACTGTTGTCTTATGATCACATAGGAATACGGGCACAACCTGTTATTTGGCAAAAATCTATCATGGCAACAAATATAAAGCATAAAAGACTGACGGTGCTGCAAGTGGCAACGATCAACAAGCCAATCAGACCGGGTCTCGGTTATAGTCCAATAGAAACCGTTATTTATAATATTGATAAAGGACTCCGGTCCTTGGGCCACAAGTCCGTAGTTGCTTGTCCTGCCGATTCCTGTATTACCGGGGAACAATACGTGACCGTCCAGCAAAGTTTCGGTGACTATGTGCATGAAAGCACCATGGAGCAAAAAATAGCCATTAAGATACACCTTTTGAAGGCGCTTGAAAGGGCAAGGAGGGGCGACATTGATGTTATCCAGATGCACGGATGGTTGGACTATATTTACAGCGGTGTATTCAATCCAGATCTGCCAATCGTGATGACTCTTCATGTGCCCGCCAAAGACTGTTGTGTTAGAAAAGACCGGCATCAACGGCTTAACATCATGCAGAATCCATCCGTGTATTTCGTGGCAATAAGCGAATACCAAAAACGGCAGTATAATGGATTAGCGAATATTAAAACTATCTATCATGGGATTGAAATACAAGACTGGTCTTTTAAAGAAAAACCGGCCAAAAGCGACTATTTATTCACTATAGGCAGGATAACCCGGGTCAAGGGACAGGATAAAGCCATAGAAGTTGCGAAAAAGACCGGCACTAAACTCATTATTGCCGGTTGTGTCCAGGACAAGCCCGCAGACCTGGAGTTTTTCAAAGGCCTGAAACATTCTATCGACCTGTTTGCCGACATTTCCAAACATCCCGTTGATAAAGACTATTATGAGGAGGTAATAAAACCTTTACTGGTATGCGACAGACAGATTATCTACATCGGAGAGCTCAACAAAGAGCAAAAAAAACAATGGTACCGGCATGCGCGGGCCACCTTGTTTCCTGCACAGTGGGGGGAGCCGTTTGGACTGGTCTTGATCGAATCAATGGCATGTGGTACGCCAATCCTGGCATTCAAGAAAGGAGCCGTTCCAGAAATCGTGGTGAACGGAAAAACAGGGTTCGTGGTGGACTCTCTGGATGGTATGATTAGGGCGGTTGGCCACATCAATAGCATTGACCCCCGTGAATGTCAGAGGCATGTGCAGAATCGTTTCTCCGTTACATGTATGGCCAGGAAGTATTCAGAGTTGTATCAACAGATAGTCGACAGCCATAAAATATCAGATAACAGGCTGTCAACCGGCTATCTTTATAGACCTCTCGACCATGACGCACTATAGTCATATAATAACCTAAAATGATCGGTTCCAGGTTCAGGGTTCAAGGGTTATAGTCTACTGATATCCTTAACTTTATAACACAATGCTCAGATTAGCCTCTTTCACCTATTGGGTGAAACATAACATTCGCCCCTATTGACGCGTTATCCTTTTGTTAACAGCCAGGCAGGGCTTCAACCGGGAACCGTAAACGTTGAACCGCTCAACCCAGGAATAAATATATGCCCAGAGACATTCCGGTAAGCAATGGCAATCTCCTGTTGAATTTTGACTCGGATTATCAGATCAGAGATGTGTATTTCCCGTTAATAGGCCAGGAGAACCATTCAGAGGGAGGGCCGTTCCGCTTCGGAGTCTGGGTGGATGGACGCTGCTCCTGGATGGGTCCGGAATGGGAAAAGGACCTGAGGTATCATGATAACAGCCTCGTTACCAAGGTCTTTTTGAAGAATGCGCCCTTGGGGCTGGAGCTGCGCTGCTCTGACGTGGTTGATATGGACGTGAATGTATATATCAAGAAAGTCGAAGTGAAAAACCTGCAAGGGGAAGAGCGCCAGGTGAGGCTTTTTTTCAGCCACGACTTTCACCTCTACGGCAATACTATCGGGGACACGGCCTATTTTGATCCGCGAACCCGTTCCATTATACACTACAAAGCCAACCGGTATTTTCTCATCAGTTGTTGTGAAGCCGGGGGATGCGGCGTAAGGTACTATGCATGCGGCGACAAGGAGGTACCGGGGAGAGAGGGGACATGGAAAGACGCCGAGGATGGTAAACTTAGTGGATATCCGGTCGCCTGGGGCTGTGCCGACTCTACGATCGAGATACCCCTGTATGTGCCCCCAGGCGGGAGAGCAACGGCCTTTTACTGGGTGGCTGCAGGCCTGCGATACCATGATGTAGCTCAACTCAATCAGGTTGTTTCGGAGACAGCGCCGGAAGAACTTATAAATAAAACGTTGCATTACTGGACAGCGTGGGTTCAAAAAGAATCCAGGTCTTTTGGGGACCTTCCCAAAACGGTCACTGACATTTTCGATCGAAGCCTCCTCATTTTAAGAACACAGATCGACGACCGGGGAGCAATCATCGCCGCAACCGACTCAGATATCGTCCGTTTTGGAAGAGATACATATTCTTATATGTGGGGCCGCGACGGGGCTTTCGTAGCCGCCGCTCTGGCAAAGGCCGGATACACGCACGTGTGTATGAAATTTTTCGACTTTTGCTCTCGTGTCCTATCCGAGGAAGGATATCTTTACCAGCATTATAATCCTGACGAATCATTAGCCAGCAACTGGCATCCATGGTTAGTGGATGGGAAGGCAGTGATTCCTATACAGGAGGATTCGACTGCTTTGATTCTATGGGCGCTTTGGATACACTACCAGTACTCGAAGGACATAGAATTCATAAAACCTCTCTACAAAGAACTTATTCAAAAAGCTGCCGATTTTTTGGTATCACACCGCGATCCTGAGACCCTGCTGCCCATTTCTTCCTTTGATCTATGGGAAGAACGTTACGGGGTGCATTCCTTTACCGTCGCAGCAGTGATTGCCGGCCTCAGAGCGGCGGCGAATTTTGCAAGACTCTTTCAAGATACATCCTTAGCTGAGATATATGACACAGCAGCCGATCAAATGGGAAAAGGGCTTGTTGAGCATCTATACCACACTGGTCTAAACAGGTACGCCCGCTCAGGTTACCGGAAGGACAATGGTTATGAACTCGATGAAGTAATTGACATCAGCATTTTAGGGCTTACGACTCTGGGGGTACTTATACCCCAGGACCCGCGGATGATCGAAACGATGAAGGCTATACGCCGGCAATTATGGCTGAATACTCCTGTTGGGGGTTGTGCCAGATACCAGAATGATATCTATCAACGGGAGGATGACAGCCCGGAGGACATCCCCGGCAATCCCTGGTTTATCTCAACGCTCTGGTTGGGAGAATACTTCATCGATCGAGCTGAAAATCTTCAGGAACTTCATGAAGCCCTGCCTTACCTTGAATGGTGTGCAAAAAATGCGCTTCCTTCTGGCGTGCTTGCAGAGCAGGTGCACCCTGCAAGCGGTTACCCTCTTTCTGTTTCCCCGCTCACATGGAGCCATTCCGCTTTCGTATGGACAGTCTTACGATATACGGAAAAGTTCAACTCTTTACAAAACTGATGGGACCGGGGAGCACCACCTGACAAGGCTGCTAAAACACTGGCCGCTCCATTCCGAGCATTCTCAACGCCTGGGCAGATAGTTCCCTGGAGGACGGATCGTCAGCCTCCAGATATGGCCGAATGTACTCAACTGCATCCAATTCTATCGACATCTCAGGATATACCTGAGCCAGACGCCCTATACCCCATAATGCCCCTCTCCTGAGGGGTTCATATTCCAGAAAGTTCCCATCTTCCCTAGGAAATTCTTAACCGTTCCGAAACCAGGATATCCTTTGCACCCGGGATGTTCTATGCTCGAAAAGGACTCGATCTATTAATGGATATCATTTCGAAGACCGGGATCATCTTTTTGAATCGTTATGAAATGGAGATTCTGACCGGAGATTATTACAGGGAAGGTGCAGAGAAGAAGATATCACTTTTTTATTTGCATTGCCTCTTCTTTGCCCCCTTCATCAATCACTATCTTTAACAAAGCAGCAGCCACTTCTAAAGAAGTATAATCTTCCTGAATAAGTTTTTCAACCAAATTACGACATTTTCCCAAATACCCGGCATCAACAGTCTCTTTAACTTTTTCTAAAAGCAAGTTTGTTCTGATCTCTTCGACATCACTGATAGAAGGAACTTTTTGAGCTATAATTTTAGTCTTTGTGAATCTTTGTATCTGCCTTATTCTATATGCCTCCTTGCCTGTCACAAAGGTAAATGCATGCCCCGCTTTTCCTGCCCTGGCTGTTCTTCCGATTCTATGTACATAATATTCATCATCCGTAGGTATATCATAGTTGAACACAGCGTCTGTATCTCCTACATCGATTCCCCGGGCTGCCACATCGGTTGCCACTAAAATCTCAATCTCCATCCTTCTGAATTCAGACATGACGCGGTCTCTTTGCTTCTGCTGCATATCCCCGTGCAGCCCATCAGTCAGATATCCTCTCGTCTTGAGTTTTTCAACCAGTTCATCCACACGTCTTTTTGTATTACAAAACACCAGCGATAATTTCAAATTGTAAAGATCAATTAAACGAGACAGAACCTCTGTTTTTGCCTGCTGTTTGACTTCAAAATAAAATTGTTCAACATTTGGAACGGTCATCTCCTTATGTACCAATTTTATCAATTGTGGGTTGCTCTGATACTTTTTCGTTAAATTTAAAATAGCCTTAGGCATAGTTGCGGAGAAGAGAATGGTTTGTCTTTGCTCTGGGATTTTCCTCACAATAATTTCAATGTCGTCTCTAAATCCCATGTCCAGCATTTCATCTGCTTCATCCAGTATGATTATTTTTACGCCATCCATTTTCAAAGTACGGCGGTCCAGATGATCCATGACGCGGCCAGGAGTGCCAATAATGATCTGTACACCTTCTTTTAATGCTTTGATCTGGCGCCCTATAGGTTGTCCGCCGTAAATGGGTAAAATCTTAATGCCCTTTTTATATTTTGAAAGGTTTTTCAGTTCTTCTGATACCTGAATTGCCAGCTCTCTTGTGGGACATAAAGTTACAGCCTGCAATCCCTTATTTTTCAAATCTATCCTCTCTAAAGTTGCAATTCCAAAAGCTGCGGTCTTCCCTGTACCTGTTTGCGCCTGTCCAATCACATCTTTTCCTTCTAACATATATGGGATGGATCGATTCTGAATTGTGGTGGGCTCTTCAAAACCCATATCCGCAATTGCCATGTGCATCTCTTTCGATAAATGTAAATCTTTAAATCCTGGATTTTCCATGTTTAATTCCTCTTTAGTTTCATTCGTTTGTTACCTTACGTATATCTATTAATCACATTGGCATAAATCCAAGCATCTATTCATACGCCCTGATAACTCTGGATATTTGTCTTAATATAAATGGACTCTTTTAATTTTAATACCACCACTTTCCGCACCAGTCTTTAACAGCTTTCTCCGAGCATGAGAAATCTATCGTTTGCAGCCCTGTCCACTCTACACCCGAATGAATTTTGGGGCATCTGTGGTGTGGAGGTCGGTGTTGGGATATGCGTATACAGATGTGGGGTGGGTATGTGTTTGTCAACGGCGGCTTGAATATGATTATCGTTTTCAACGTTTGCGAAGGTGTAACCGAAGGTATCATACCGAAATGTAAGGGCATAAGACAGCAGTATATGTGTCGTGTTATACGAAGTCATATATGATTACGCTAATTTTTTTCCTATAATAACACTCCGATTTGCAACTGTCGGTACATGTTTTATTTCAGAAAATCCAGTTCTATCCAATACTTCTTCCATTTCGGATATTGAATAGCATTTCCCTTCAGTTGAAAACATTAACAGAACAGAATACTCAGCTACTGGCAAAGGACCATTTTTTTCTGCATTTAGATGGTGAGAACCTACCGCCGATGGTCGAACATCTATTCCCAACAGTTAATACGTGAGGATATTCGTGATCTAACCGGCGTAAAATCTGTCGTGGATATGGAAACGCTCTATCTTTTGTTGCCATCAAAGGTAGGAAGTCCTATCTCTGCACCCTCGTTGTCTCACGACTTGAAGGTTTCTTATAATTCTGTTCGGAGTTGGTTGTCGGTTTTTGAAAGATTTTTCCTCACTTTCAGTATTGGCCCATGGACCCGGAGAATTGCGCGGACAATTCAAAAAGAGCGGAAGGTGTATCTCTGGGATGCACCCCGGATAAAGGAAACTTCGGCCCGGTTTGAAAATATGGGTGCCTTGGAACTGTATCGGGCGGTCACGGCATGGAATGATATGGGTCATGGTATATTCTCCCTGCATTTTATTAAGAATAAGGAACAGCAGGAAGTGGATTTTCTCATAGCAAACG
>JAJSZR010000072.1 GCA_030262715.1 Deltaproteobacteria bacterium | reverse complement strand
TGTCCCCATTCTGAAGCCTACCGGCTTGCAGAACAGGGATTGAATTTAAAACCAGAAAAACCGGACAGTTTATTTGTTACAAAACCGGACATTTCTATTTGTTGACAACAGCTCAATGATTTGGTTTTGAACCCACCGGATAGGGCGATGTGTATCTAGGGGACAAACTGCCTATGCAGTACCGGATAGAGAATACTGCGATACTCATAAATCTGTGCTATTGAAATCCAATAGGGATTTGTGGTTTGAGGGACTTTAGAAAATCTTCACAAGGAAGGCACATAATCCCCTTGATTTTCATGGCTTCCTTGCCTCTATAAAGCAAAAAGGCCTGTGCTTCGGGATAATCTTTCTGAAAGGCCAAAAGCCCTCTTACCATTTTGGAGTGTATTCTGCTGGTGTTTTTGACTTCAATTGCGCAGAACGTATCAGGGCCGTAAAGGACAAAATCGACTTCGGTTCCAGATTTGGTCCTCCAGAAATACAATCTGCAACTATCATCCCCATAACCAATCCAGGCACGCAGATGCTGAACGACAAGGCCTTCCAGGGCCGCTCCGTCAATTTCTTGAGGCGCATCCAACGGACCGGACGGGCGTAAGGCCCTGAAAACTCCCGCATCAAAGTAGTAGAACTTGGGATGAGATGAAAGGTGCCTTTTTGCACGTTTTGAAAATACAGGAATACGGAATGCCAGTAACAGATCTTCTATAATAGAGACATAGCCCTCCACAGTCTTGCCTTTTACTTGGCAATCTCTGGCCACATCCGAGACATTCAAGACCGCCCCGTGGGAAAAACTGATGGATTCCAGAAAACGGCCGAAGGCGCCGACGTTCCTGACAAGCCCTTCCATCTGGACTTCCTCTTTCAGATACAAGGAAACATAGGCCTTCAGCGTCTCTGTATGATCGGTTGCATCAACCACCAGGGGAATCATGCCTGTGGTCAAGGCCTCTCCCAGAGAAAAGGCCTCTCCCAGTTCCGCACCCATAAACGGATGCATGGTTTTTATAACTGCTCGTCCCGCCAGCAGATCTACTCCGGCACGTTTCAACTTCCTTGCGCTGGAACCTGTCAGGACAAACCGCCATCCGGCGTGCCTTTCCATAAGAAGATGCACGACGTCAAGCAGTTGTGGCACCTTTTGGATTTCATCAACAACGATTGTCGTCCCGCTTTTCTGCGCTTCAACAACTTCAATGAGTCTTTCAGGCCTCGCCGAATATAAGCGGTAGTCTTCAGGTTCCAGGAGATCTATGAAGAGTGGGGTTTTCAGGTGTTGTCTAAGCCATGTGGATTTTCCCGTCCCCCTGGGGCCGAAGAGAAAAAAATCTCCATTAGGTTTCTGGAAAAAACGAGTTTTTGTTTCCATTTTTGCTTCCTTTTTGGAATTAACGATTCCATTATGAAAGCAAAGTAGGTATCTGTCAAGATCTTATATTTGGGATCAAGTCTTTGCAAATCTCGCGCTTTGCATCTGGATCATTTTGAACGGAACCATGTTTCAGAACTTTTTGCAGTGTAATCAGTTTTCAGACAATTTGATCTCCGGTTTCCATTTAAGCCACTTATCTTTTGGTTCATCATACAGTTTAAAAACAGCTCCTTCACTGACCGGTTTCCCCATTTCCTTGTTATCCGGAGTTGCAAAAGCAACTCCTCCGGCAAGTATAGCCTCCATGGATTCAGTTCTGACCTTGGCACCGGAAAAGAGCGAGAATTTCATGCCTATGCCACTGGCATTCCAGAACCTGGTGTTTTCCCGAATTAACGGGGCATACCTTTTTTCTATGCCAACGTGAATATTTACGTGATCCGCAGTATCCGCAATCTCATACCCGGTGATTTTACCGACCTGAACGGATCTGTAATAGACCGGTTTGCCTGCTCCCAGTGAGCCGAGGCGCTCCGAGCGTAGAACAATATCAAAAGTCTCCGCAGCCGGGTCACTCGTCAGCGGTTCTTCCAGCCCTTGGAATGCCGTTTTAATGCCGCCTGATCCCGGCCGGACTTGAATATATTGTCCGGAGACAAGAGTGCCAAGGCCGGATATCCCGTCTAAACCAACCTTGGGCCGGACCACCCAGAAACAACTTCCCTCTCTGGCCAGCCCTCTGGCTGACTCATCCAGCAAAGCGGATACAATCACCCCTGTCATTTCCTTGTTGAACATTACATCTTTCACCTTACCGACTGTCATTCCCTTGTATTTGAGCAATGTCCCTGAGTCCAGTCCCTCACCTTTCTTAAAGGTAATTGTCAACGGCATGCCATGTTCCCTGGCACTTTCAGCATCAGCGTATAAAGGGAACACAGCTCCATTGCCTACAGGCTTTGAATCCGGTGCTGCCGGTGTCTCAAAGGCCACGCCGCCGGCAAGCAAAGATTCCAGAGACTCGGTCCTGAGCTTCAGGCCTGACAGGCTGGCCTGCACATCCAGGCCGCTCGCATTCCAGAAACGGGTTTGTTCTTTTACCAGCTTGGCGAACTGATCAAAAATATGTAGATGAATAAGCACGGAATCACCATTTTCAGTGAGCTCATGGCCTTCGACCTGGCCCACTTCCACCTGCCTATGGAATACTGGTGAGTCGGGTGATAATGAACCCAGTTCAGGGGCCTTCAGGACGATATGCAATCCCGGCTCGTCAGGATCGCTCAGCGGTGGCTCATCAAGGCCGATAAAATCCGATTTTGGGGGACCATGACCCGGACGGGCTTCAATATAACGGCCACTGATAATTGTATCCAGGCCGGAAAGACCTTCAGCTCCAAAACTGGGCTTCACCACCCAGAAACGGGCCCCTTCCTTTGCTCCGCCCTTGGCTTTTCCGATCAACTGGACCGAAAGAATGACTCCGGAAAGATCCTCTGCCACTGAAATTTCGGTCACCTTGCCGACTGTAATGCCCTTATATTTTACAACGGTTTGCCCGGCTTCTATCCCTTCAGCGGTTTTGAACTTGATGGTAATCGGAATTCCCGGGGCCAGCACTTCCTCCTTTTCCTGAACAACTTCGGCAGAAGCGCTCTCGCGATCTTCATAAAGGTCAAAGACGGCATTGTTCTCACACGGTTCGCCATAATCCCCAGGTGGATTATCAAAGGCAATCCCGCCGGCAAGCAAGGCCCTCAGCGATTCGGTTCTTACCTTCAGGCCGGAAAGACTACCGGTTACAGTCACCCCTCCGACATTCCAAAAGCGGCTGGTGGTGCGGACAAGACCGGCGTACTTTTCAAAGATGTATAGGTTGACATCCACCCCCTTACTGTCTTCAGCCAGCTCATGCTCTTCCACCTGGCCCACTTCTATCTGCCGGTACAACACCGGTGAGCCTGATTGGAGGGAGCCGAGTTCGCTTGCCCGCAAAACAATATGTAATCCCGGCCGGTTCGGATCACCGGGCGGCGGTTTATCCAGGCCGACGAAATCTGTCTTTTTATCCCCTCCTTCTTTTCCCGGCCTTGTGCCGATATAAACGCCCGTAAGCATGGTCTCAAGGCCGGAAATCTGGGCCGCGCTCAAACGGGGTTTCACTACCCAGAAAATCGGCAACTTCTCAATAACTCAGGGTAAGATATCTGGATTCCGGCGAAAGCCGGAATCTAGTGGATAGTCGCAAAATATGATTTGCCCGGACTTATTGAGAAGTTACTCAGTTACAGCTACTTGCATGGTCTTGCTCCTGGTCATTTGACCATTTTATATCACTTAAACGCCTTTCTTAAACGCTCTTCCACTGACGGCGGGACAAGCCCCTCAAGACTGCCGCCGAAACGAGCGGCCTCCTTGACTATGGTGGAGCTTATATAAATCCGGCGGAACCCGGTCATTAAGAATACGGTCTCTATGTTACGGGATAGAGTATCCATAAGTTCATTCAGAAACAGCATCCTCTAAGCACAGCTTCACCTATGGAACAGAAATATGAGAAAAACGGAAAAGTGCTGCAAAAACTTTGAGTTAGCATGATACACTATAATCAGGACTATAGCCAACAAAATTGTTGCCATCAAAATTGATGGAAAGTGCTTGACAGTTTTATTTTGCCGTGTTATTTTGCCAACAAAATTGTTGTCATCAAATTTGTTGGAAGTGGATGACGTGGATAAACTTGAGCGCGCAGTAGGGAACTTTGTTACAGGGGGCAAGTTCTGGAACCGGGACAAAGAGGTTGAAATTTTTGTGGAACTACTTGACGAAGGGGCGCACATTCTCATGGCTGCGCCGCGCCGCATCGGTAAAACCAGTCTCATGAGGGAAGTGGCCGAACGGGTCCAAGACAGGTATTATTGTTTGCATGTTGACCTTCAAAAATCGGAATCATCGGCGGATGCCGTAGCAGAACTCGGCAAAGCAACCCATCGCTACAAAAAAATTTGGGGTCAAACGAGCGAAATATTCAAAAACATACTCAATAGGGTCAAAGAAAACATAGAATCCCTCAGTGTGGATGATCTTACCGTTACTCTGCGAAGTGATATGACTGGGGGTGACTGGCAGGCTAAAGGTGACCAACTTTTTACCACGTTGGCTGAAACCGATAAGCCGGTTATCGTATTTTTTGATGAACTACCCATCTTAATCAACCGGTTGCTTAAAGGAAAAGAATACAAGATTACGCCAGAACGTAAAGGGGTCACCGATGCCTTTATGTCTTGGATCCGCGATAACAGCATTCGCCACAAAGGAAAGGTGCGGATTGTCGTAACCGGCTCTATCGGAATTGAACCGGCTTTAAGGCAGGCTGACTTGAGCGCTAGCTTGAATACATTCCACACCTTTTCTCTTGCCAGCCTGGTCGCAGGAGACAGCCATCGGCTGTCTGGAGGCCTTGGCAAACCAATATGGTGTCTCTTTTCAGAAAGATGCACTCGATCGGATCATTAAAAGGCTTGGATATTTGATTCCGCACCACGTGCAACTCTTCTTCGACAATGTTTACACGGACAGCAAACTTCATTCCTGTATGAAAGTTACGGCGGAGCGCATCGACGAAATCTACGAAACAAGAATGCTCAGCCTTCAGGGCCATGCCGAATTGAGTCACATGGAGGAACGCTTGAAGATGGCTTTGGGCCTGGAGGTATATCCCCTGGCACTGGAGATCCTCACAGAAGCAGCCGTGACCGGTTCGCTTGACTCTGAAGCCGCTTTGACAATTTGCGATGAGTACGCATTTCAAGGGCGTGCTTCGAAAGAGGTTCTTCGCGACATCTTGGAAATTTTTCAGCATGATGGATATCTCCGGCAAGAAGGTGAGGAGGAATTTGTTTTTGTTTCTAACCTGCTTAAAGATTGGTGGAAGCGGCGCTTTGGTTTCGGCTATCGACCAGTCTCGCAACGGAGGTCATAAATGACAACCAAACAACCTATCAAATACAACCCGTCCTTTCTAACTCAGGAGGAACTGATCAGCTCCTTTGTCGTAAGACAAATGGACCTGGAACTCATTATGGAAGTGATCCGTGAAAACACCGGGCCTGCCAACCAGCACGTTCTCGTGATCGGCTCCAGAGGGGCTGGGAAAACCATGTTGGTTTTGAGGATAGCCGCGGAGATTCGAGAGAGCGAGGAATTTTCCAACCTTTGGTATCCAATCGTTTTCGCCGAGGAAAGCTATGAGGTCTGTTCACCTGGTGAGTTCTGGCTGGAAGTTCTCTTTCATCTTGGCGAACAGACGAAGGAGGCGAGGTGGCGAAGGGCTTTTGAGGAGCTCCGGTCAGAAAAAGATGAATCAAGGCTTCGCGAACGTGCCTTGTCCCAGGTGATGGACTTTGCCGATGAACAGGGTAAACGGCTTTTACTTGTGGTCGAGAATTTGAACATGATCGTTGGGGAACAGATATCTTCTGACGATGCCTGGGTGCTCCGCCACGCACTCCTTAACGAGTCGAGTATCATGCTCCTTGGCACAGCCACCAGCCGCTTCGAACAGCACGAAAATTCGGGTGAAGCCATGTTCGAGCTGTTTAAAATCCACGAACTTAAACCCCTTGACGCAGATGGTTGTCGTACACTCTGGACCTCAATCACGGGCCAAAGAATGGAAGGAGACCGCATCAAGCCCATGAAGATACTGACAGGCGGTAATCCTCGCCTGTTGGCCATTATTTCGACTTTTGCTTCGAAGACTTCGTTTAAGGAACTCATGGACGATTTGACCCGACTGGTAGACGAGCATACGGAATATTTTAAAAGTCATCTTGACAATCTGCCTCCGCTTGAACGTAAGGTTTTTGTGGCCCTGGCGGACTTGTGGCAACCTTCCACGGCAAGGGAAGTGGCCGAAGTGGCGAGAATCGACGTGAATAAGGCCAGTGCATACTTAAAAAGGCTTATTTCAAAAGGTGCGGTGGTCGAAGTAGACAAAAAGGGGCGCAGAAAGTGGTATCAGCTATCTGAAAGGATGTATAATATCTACCATTTGATGCGCCGCCGCGGCGAGCCTTCAGGTCGTGTGCGTGCGTTGGTTGATTTCATGATCCATTTTTACCCGGATGAGGAACTTGCCCAAACAGCCGCGACAATCGCGGCCGAAGCGTGCGCACTCCCCCCAGAACTTCGCTCCGATCATTATCAGTTCCTTGAAGGAATTCTCACAAATCCAGAGACGGAAAGGTACCGAGAGAAAATAATTAGGGAAATGCCGAAACGGTTTTTCGAGTCGCCAGATTTGCCAGAGTCTTTCCGCAAAATTGAAGTTTTTGATAAGTATATACAGCCTACGCCTCAAGAGACTCCCACAAAAGAGGAAATCCAAGCCGCTCGCCCAAGAAATCTGGAAGATTCAATGGCATGGGTCAGGCTCGCCGATGCACTGATGGAAGAAGAAAATCGTTCTGAGGATGTGGAAAGAGCGTGCATAGAGGCAATAAGGCTTGATTCTGACAATATACAAGCGTGGAGAACACTTGGCTGGTTACTATACCAAACAAATCGCTACAAAGAAGCAGAACAAGCATACAGAAAGGCTATCGAGATAGATCCCAATTATGTATGGGCCTGGGACAGTCTTGGTGATGTGTTAGGTGATAATCTTCAGCGCTACGAGGAAGCAGAACAAGCATACAGAAAGGCTATCGAGATAGATCCCAGCTTTAAATGGGCCTGGAAGAGTCTTGGTAACTTATTACGTGAAAATTTGGACCGTTACGAGGAAGCAGAACAAGCATACAGAAAGGCTATCGAGATAGATCCCAATTATGTATGGGCCTGGGGCAGTCTTGGTGATGTGTTAGGTGATAATCTTCAGCGCTACGAGGAAGCAGAACAAGCATACAGAAAGGCTATCGAGATAGATCCCAATTATGTATGGGCCTGGGGCAGCCTTGGTTTTCTGTTACATAACAATTTACATCGTTACGAAGAGGCAGAACAAGCGTACAGAAAAGTCCTAGAAATAGATCCCGCTGATGCAATCATCTGGAGCAGTCTTGGCAGCCTGCTACATAATAACTTACAGCGTTACGAAGAAGCAGAACAAGCATACAGAAAGGCTATCGAGATAGATCCCAATTATGCATGGGCCTGGGGCAGCCTTGGTTTTCTGTTACATAACAATTTACATCGTTACGAAGAGGCAGAACAAGCGTACAGAAAAGTCCTAGAAATAGATCCCACTGATGCAATCATCTGGAGCAGTCTTGGCAGCCTGCTACATAATAACTTACAGTGTTACGAAGAAGCAGAACAAGCGTACAGAAAGGCTATTAAAATTGCACCAACTTATCAGTTTTCGTGGACAGGTCTTATTAAACTCCAGATGGACGCCACGCTCAAACCTGACGCCGCACTTAAGACAGCCGATGAGTTTCTCGAGTCTTCAGGCCGGTCCGCCAAAAGTCTTAATAACCTCGCATGGCTTTTCTTGAAATGCGGCTGGCATACCTATTTGGAGCACGCCGAGGCGTGGAGTAGAGAGGCAGTGCGCAATGAGCCTGGCAAAATGGAGTGCCAACACACCTTTGCCTCTATTCTCGGGGTTTTGGGCAAGTGGGCTGAAGCCCTGGAAATCACCCTACTGTTTCTGGGAAGTGAAGGGTTTCTTGAACAAAAGATAGGTGAAGTGACCGATTTCTTCATCAATGCAGCGGCATCAGGCTTCGCTGAAGAATCCCTTCGCATTTTAGAGCAGCATTTGGACAAGCCTACCCTGGAACCTTTGATTGTGGGCCTGAAAATCTTCCTTGGAGAAAAAGTGCGTACGGCTCAGGAAATCATGGAAGTCGGCCAAGATGTGGCCAAGCGCATCCATGAGCGCATGGCTGCACTTCAGGACATTGGGATAAAAACTGGGACGGAACATCCGGAACATCCATAAAATATTGACATTCAGTAAGGTTGAAGGCTTTATTTATTATGTTGAATAACTTTGATGCAAAGATTTGGGGAAAGTGTCCATGGCCGGTAGATTTTGTTCTGCGAAGCCTATGAGCATGAAAGGATAAGGGCAACAGAATGAAAAGAGATGAAATGTTCAGTGAATTGAGAAGGCTTAATCGAGAACATATGCGTATGATCTGGGAGATAGCCAAAACCGGGGACTTGGATGTGCTGGAGGCAGAGGAAAGGCAGATCGCAGAAGTGATGCTAGAGCATCAGGATGAATACTTCAACCAGTTTGAAATGGCTGATGTTTTGGGTGACCATCAATACGACCCAGAATCTGAGACCGATCCTTTTCTTCACATCACATTTCATACCATTGTCGAAAACCAGTTGCAGGCAAGAGACCCCATTGAAGTATACCAGTTTTACAATTCTATGAGGAAGAAAAAGGTTTCCCGCCATGACACAATACATCTCATCGGCGCAATACTCGCGCCCTTGGTCGTGAGCAGCTTGCAGGGAAGAAGAGCCTTTGACCTGGAGCAATACAAGTCGCTGCTAAAGAAAGCCAAAGCTAAAAAGCCAGAGAAGATAATGGATTGGCTGGAGAGGGAACCTGATCCTCTCAGGGCCGGTTCATGATGGCGGGCGGGCTTGTCCGGGTTAGGAAGGTCGGGAAATGAAAAAAAGAAAGAAATCAGATCCGCTGTTGTTAGAAATAGAACGAGCATTAGATTTTGGCCAATTCATATCGTATAACCAGTCATGGGAATTTGTTCGCGAGTTGGAAGCTACAAAAAAGAAAATTGATGCTTTGGTTAAGAATGGAGAGGCTGAGCGTGCCGTTGGCCTGTACGAGATGCTTCTTTCAGGATGTTATGAAAAAGCAGAAGAGATCGACGATTCCAGTGGCAATCTCGGCATGTTTTTTGGAGAGTTGTTCTGCGCCTGGATCAAGGCCAGACAGAAAGCAGGATGCAAAGCCGATGAAACCGTGCAGTTTATCCTTAAATGGATGGACAATGACGAGTACGGGTTTTGTTATGATATTGAGCAGGATATAGCCCAAGTTCTCAACAAAGCGGGGTTTCAGTTATTCAGGAAACATTTTCAAGATCAATTTGAAAATGCCTTTGTTCCGTACAAATCTGAATCGCCGAAGTTTATTTATGATTATCCTGCTGACGTTTACAGAAATGCCGGTATTTTGAAGAAGATCTATATTGTAAAGAAAGACATTCAGTCGCATCTGACCCTTTGTGAAAAAACAGTGGCCAGTCCGAAAGATTGCGAAAACATCGCCATGTTGTACAAAGAAAAGAAGCACTTTGCTGATGCGCTGGCTTGGGTTGAAAAAGGGCTAACCCTCGAAAAGAAACGCAAATGGGGCAATCAATCCAGTTATGGGTTGACGAGCATGAGACAGAAATTACTCGATAAACTGGGACGAAGCGAGGATGTTTTTAAAAGTGTCTGGTCCGAATTCAAAAAATATCCTTCAGCGTATGGCTATGATGAATTGATGAAATACATCCCCAAACAGGATTTCAAAGAATGGCACGAAAAAGCTCTGCTGGAAGCGAAAAAGACCTCATTGTCCGCATTTGTTGAGATTTGTAGCAAGACCAAAGAATGGGATATACTTTCCGAACGTATTATTTCCGTAGAATACGATAAACTTGAGCGAATCAGCCACTATATAACGGAAAAGGCGGCCAAGGGACTCGCAAAAAAACACTGCCGGGCAGCGGCAAAGATTTATGGCACTATGGGGATGCGCATACTTAAGAAGGGAAAGAGTAAATATTACTGGCACGCACTGGAACATTTTCGTAAGGCCGGAAAGCTCTATAAGAAGGCAGGTCATGAGCAGGTGTGGGTATCCCTTGTTGATCGTGTGCGTAAGGATCATTCCAGAAAATACAGTTTTATAGGTGATTTTGAAAAGATCGTAACAGGTCGTGTGCCGGAATCCCCTGAAACTTTTGAAAAAAGGGTTAGGAAGAGATGGGTAAAACAGACTTCAGACTGATAAGGACAAAACGCTATGACAAATATTGAAAAAACAGAGAGAATACATGAGATGAAGGATAGAGAGACGGATCATTCAAGAAATACTATCAAAAAAGCATTAAGTGGGGAATACAGCAGATAAAAGGTGAGAACGTACCAGCCTTTTCCAATACTGGGCCCCTATCTTAAAGTCATTGACAAGTGGCTTGAGAACGACAAGCAAAGTCCAAAGAAGCAGCGTCACACAGTGGTCAGGTGTGAACTTTATATAAGAGGGAATTCTGGTGAAATATTGACATTTGTTTAAGAAGAAAAGAGGGGAGCAGCATGGAAGCATATATCCAAGTGGTTACGACAACTGATAAAAGACAAGACGCCGAAGAGATCGCTAAAGCCTTGGTAGAAAGAAGATTGGCTGCCTGCGCCCAGATTGTTGGACCAATTGTTAGCACCTATTGGTGGAAGGACAACATAGAGACTGCCGAAGAATGGCAGTGCCTCATAAAAAGCAAAAAGAGCTTTTACAGCGAAATTGAGAAAGCAATCAAGATGCTCCACCCTTACGAGACGCCGGAAATAATTGCTTTACCTATTGTTTCCGGCAGCGATGACTACCTCAAATGGCTGAATGACGAGCTCAAGTCAATAGATGAGGACAAGTGAACGGGAACCAAAGAACCAAAGGGGGGATATCAGTAAATAAGTAACTGCTCCTTATGAGCAAAAAAGCAGTTGAGGGAAATGTTGGGGACCCTTCAAGGACGTCATTGACCAGTTGAATAACTCTGACGCGGAGATCGGAAGTGTCCATGGGCGGTAGATTTGGAAAATATGGCGATACCAAGCAGAAGGCGGAATTAATGATTGGTCACAAGGGCGGAGCGTCACCTGTGGTATCTTACGAAATCAGATTAATCGATACTGACTACTTCACTCAAGATTGATGTAACCTCAGAAGTATTTGGAGTTCAAAATGAAAAACCCATTTTCGCTCTCAGATGAAAAACTGGCAGTGCTATTGAATGGTCTTTCTGATTGGTCTGAGGAAAACGAAGAAGAGAGGAAATATGCTGAGGACCAGAGGAAGAAAGCTGTTGATTTGAAAAAGACTTTGGTCAATGGAGATTACCTTTCAACCATCTCAGATGTCGAATTGGCAGAGAACATCTTGTCATATTCCAGAACGTTGGAGGGTCCAGCTCATATTCGTCTTGGGAAGCCAAGAATTTCTGAACAGCTTCCCAACATCAAAAGGAATCTTCTGTATCTGTCTGAATCTGCCGATGAGCCTTTTATTAAAGCCGCTAGGATTCTCGAAGGGGATTACAGAATTCCAATTTTTGCGAAAGCTTTCTGGACGCCTATTTTTCAGGCTCGATACCCTGACAGATTACCCAACTGGAACAATAAGACTGAACGGTGTCTGAAAAAAGTAGGAATTAACCTTTCAACATCGAAGCTTAACATTGAAAACAAATATAGGCTTCTTTCAGAAGCTTTCTTGTACCTCCGAAACCTCGATCCCAAACAAGATTTCCATAGCCTGAATCATCTGATGCATTTTGGAACTGAGATCCAGCAAGGCATTAAAATGATTGAGAAACTCCTTGAAGATGAACCAGAAAATGGCTTGTCTTCCAAGATAGGAAAGTGGCGTAAGGAACACATTGCTGCAAAACGTATTTCTGTACGTAAAGAAGCGGAAACCAAAGCCCGAAATTTATTGAATTCCAAAGCCGGTAGTTTTGTAGAAAATGATTTGCGGGAGTTTTTCAAGTTAATTAACAAAGATTATTGGAAAGATAAGGTTCAGAATAATCGTTTTCAAATGGCTTATGTGGGTAAGAACGTCAATGAGCTGGTTAAGCAGCTAGACATAGTAAACGAATGGATCGTAGAACTTTGGGAAGCTTCTGAGAGTAAAATAGAAAAGCTTTTTGATAGGTTCTACAGTCAAAACCCGATAAAGAATGCGGGAACAGCGTTTCCTTCGGTAATATTGTACCTACGAGATCCTTCCAAATACAATTTGTGCTTCAAAAAAATGGAACAAGGGCTTTCTAACCTGACAGGCTTTTCGCAATATGGTTATTCAGGAAATTACTATATAGCTTATAACAATAAGGTGACTGAATTTAAGACAAGATATGGCCTACAGCCTCAGGAAATAGATATCATCCTGTGCATAGATGAGAATGGTGATGAGGCTAATCAAGATTGCCCGTTTGCTGCCAGGACTTTCAAGCTTCTGCGGGGTTTGCACAAGAATCCAACACGTGATTTTTATAATAAACACAAAGATGATTTTAAAATGCACCTGGAAAACCCCTTTCAAGATATTTTCCGAAAGGTTG
>JAJSZR010000071.1 GCA_030262715.1 Deltaproteobacteria bacterium | reverse complement strand
TCTTTTGTTAGATGGTCCATTACACAGATAGCATACAAAATTAAATTTCATTTGTCTACGCCTCTTCTCACTTTTTTTTAAAAAAATGTGGGGGGGAGTGAATGATTACCAAAGACAAGAAAACTGTAATTTGGATGGTTTCCGTTCAGGTACTTCAAGCTTGAAAATATTCTGTTATAAAAAATCGGCTTGGATTGTAACCAACTCTTTTATTTATATCTGAAAAGTGGTAATAAATGTAGGGTAATTTGGAATTGTAAACTACTTGCAGACCGTCTCTTGCATTTTCAACTGACGTAAGGAAATGATAAGCTGTGATCAAAATAGCTATTGTTGGAATTGGTAACTGCGCAAGTTCCCTGATTCAGGGTATCCATTACTACCGTGAAAAGAACCCGCAAGACACCATCGGCCTGATGCATTGGGAAATTGATGGATATAAGCCCGGAGACATAGAGGTCGTTGCGGCTTACGACGTCGATAAGCGCAAAGTTGGAAAGGATGTGTATGAAGCTGTATTTGCCGAACCTAACTGTACAAAGGCCATCTATCCGGATCTCCCCCAATCAGGAGTTATAGTCCGGATGGGCAGGATTCTGGACGGTGTTGCAGGCCACATGAAGAATTATGACGATAAATTCACCTTCATCCCGGCCGACAAACCCGAAACAACCAAACAAGAAGTCCTCAAGGTGCTCAAGGAGTCCGGCACTGAAATCCTCCTGAACTATCTTCCTGTGGGCTCTGAAGAGGCCACGCGGTTTTATGCTGAATGTGCGTTGGATGCAGGGGTTGCTTTTATCAACAATATCCCGGTTTTTATCGCAAGTGATCCAGAGTGGGCGAAACGCTTCGAGAAAAAAAATATTCCTGTCATCGGTGACGACATCAAGTCCCAGATGGGTGCCACCATAGTTCACCGCGTGCTGACCGACCTGTTCAAGAAACGCGGCGTCAAGCTGGAACGTACATACCAGCTCAATACCGGCGGCAACACTGATTTCCTCAATATGCTCAGCCGCAAACGCTTAATCTCAAAGAAACTATCCAAGACAGAGGCTGTTCAAGCAGTGGCCGCAAAGCGTCTGGATGATGAAAATATCCATATTGGCCCCAGTGATTATGTAGCCTGGCAGAAAGACAACAAGATCTGTTTCATTCGCATGGAAGGCAAGCTCTTTGGTGATATACCCATGAACCTGGAACTTCGCCTTTCCGTGGAGGATTCACCCAACTCGGCCGGTGTAGCCATTGACGCCATTCGCTGTACAAAACTAGCCTTAAATAGAGGTCAAGGCGGAGCTCTTTATGCGCCGGCAGCCTATTTCTGTAAACATCCCCCTCGCCAGTTCACCGATAATGAGGCATTTCAAATGATAGAACAATTTGTCAGCGGTGAGTAAAGGGGTACCATTTTTATCGGGATATAACTATGGCTGAAAGGTCACCAATCCTGAGAAAAAGACTGGCTATGTTCCAGAGGAGTGCCAGCCGGTTTGCCCTTACATCCATGTCCTCCGTCATGACCAGCACATGGTCAAAAAAACTGTCCACTTGTGGCTTGAGAGACAACAGGGTAACAAGGGCCTGCTCATAGTCCCGTCTATCAAGGGAAACTCCAACCTTTTTTTCTACAGAAAGATATAACTCATAAAGGGCCTTTTCCTCTTCTACCTCAAGCAATAAGGGATTTACTGACCCGCCTTCAAAACCCTTGATTATGTTCATTACCCGCTTAAAGGCAACACTTAGGGGCTCAAATTCCGGCCTGGAACGGACAGCCGCCAGGGCCCTTGCCCTCAGAATACAGTCCTTTACATTATCAAACTCCACCCTGGTAGCCGCGTCTACGATGTCATGATCCATTCCCATGGCAGTGAGATCATAGGAAAAGCGTCGTTCGAAAAAAGCAACGACTTCGGTATTAAGCTCTTTCGATACCTCTGAGATTTGATTCTCAAGCTGGTGCGAGGCCTCTGCGATTAGTGCCTTCAAGGACAGACATAGGGATCTTTCTTCCACTATATGGAGGATACCTAGGGCCAACCTTCTCAAGCCATAGGGATCAGCAGTACCGGAAGGCTTGAGTCCGATGGCGATAGTCCCGCAGATGGTATCCATCTTGTCTGCGATACTTAGAAGGGCCCCTGAGAGACTCCCCGGAAGTGCCTCTCCTGAGCGGACCGGCATATAGTGTTCCTCTATGGCATTTGCCACTTCCTGGCTTTCACCGGATAGAAGGGCGTATTCTTTCCCGATTATGCCCTGAAGGCTTGGAAATTCCCCCACTATTTCTGTCAAAAGATCTGCTTTACAGAGCCAGGCTGCCCTCTCAACCACTTTCACCTTGTCCGGGGCCACCTGTTCGGCCAGGTAATGAGCAAGGAACTTTACCCTGTGGATCTTGTCAAGGAGGGTCCCAAGACGCTGATGGAAAATCATTCCTGAGAGCTCAGCAACAAAGGCCTCCAAGGGTCGTTTCAGATCCTCCTTAAAGAAAAAATCCGCATCACTGAGCCTTGCCCTGAGCACCCTTTCATGGCCCATGCATACAAGCCCGGGCCTCGGTGAGCGCGTATTGTTAATAGCCACAAAGTGTGGCATAAGGTCACCTTTGCCATCCACGACGGCAAAATACTTCTGATGCTCCCTCATGCAAGTTATTAACACATTGCGGGGAAGAGACAAGAAACGTTTGTCAAAAGAGCCACATACCGCTGATGGAAACTCGGTAAGATAGGTGTTGATATCCACGAGTTCATCGTCGGAAAGGATGTTGCCACTGACCAGTGACGCGGCATTTCGGGCCTCCTTAAGGAGCCTATTTCTCCTGACTGAAGGATCAGCCAGCACAAAGACCCCTTCAAGGACCTTTTTATAGCCCTCCGGATTTGATGGCACCCGGATCGCTTCAGGGGCCATGAACCGGTGTCCACGGCTTTTGGAACCAGTCTCGACTCCTGCAAGACTGAAAGGGACCACATCTTCTCCGTAGAGGGCCACAAGCCAGCGAATAGGCCTTGCAAAGCGCAGCTCCTCTGTACCCCAACGCATGGTCTTTGGGAATGGAATTGAGGTAATGATCATGGGAAGAAGTTCGCTTAAAAGCTCAACCGTCTCTCTGCCAGAGACTATCCTACGCAGCACTGTATAAAGTCCCCTTTCAGTGTCTTCCACCTGCAAATCGTCAACGCTGACACCGTGGCTACGCGCAAATCCCTCTCCTGCCTTTGTGGGCTTTCCATTAGATGAAAACGCAACCTTTGCAGGTGGGCCTGTAATAATCTCTTCTCTATCAGGCTGCCGGTCTGACAAATTATTTGCAAAGAGGACCAAACGCCTGGGAGTCCCCATGGTTGAGACATCTTCATATGTCAAATGAGCACCGTTCAGATGTTCTCTAGCCAGCTTTGCCAAGTCACCCAATGCCCCTGGAATAAAAGCTGCCGGGATCTCTTCAGTCCCGATTTCCAAAAGAAGATTCCTGGTATTCACACCTCGGCCTCTTCTTCTTCAAGAGCTATGTATCTCCGGGCAACTCCCTTTGCGAGATTGCGAACGCGGCCAATATATGCGGTCCTCTCCGCCACACTTATGGCACCCCTGGCATCCAGGAGATTAAAGTAGTGGGAGCATTTAAGACACTGGTCATAGGCCGGAAGCACAAGCCCTTGTTCCAGTAATCTCAACCCCTCTTTGTAGTGGAATGAAAACAGTCGCCTCAAGGTCTCTACGTCCGCAACTTCAAAATTATAGCGGGAGAACTCCACCTCGTCCTTATGATGTATGGCGCCATACCTGACATGCTCATTCCATTTGAGGTCATAGACATTATCTATCCCCTGAAGATACATGGCGATCCTTTCCAGGCCGTAAGTAATTTCAACGGATATCGGGTTTACATCAATCCCGCCGACCTGCTGAAAATAGGTGAACTGGGTAATCTCCATACCATCCAACCAGACCTCCCAACCAAGACCCCAGGCCCCAAGGGTTGGTGACTCCCAGTCATCCTCCACAAAACGTATATCATGTTCTGCCAGGTCCAGATTGAAATTTGCCAGGCTTTGAAGATACAAGTCCTGTATGTCATCAGGTGAGGGCTTTAGTATTACCTGATACTGGTAATAATGTTGAAGGCGGTTAGGATTCTCACCATAACGGCCGTCTGTAGGACGCCGGGAGGGCTGCACATAGGCAACACTCCATGGCTCAGGACCCAGGGATAAGAGGAAAGTAGCTGGATGAAAGGTCCCTGCCCCAACCTCCATGTCATATGGCTGGAGCAATATACATCCCTGTTCCTGCCAGTATTTATTGAGATTTGTAATAATCTCCTGAAAAATCATTTACTTAAACTATCCAGTGTCTCCCCGTCAGGGAGTAATAAATCTTCCGGCCACATATCGTTCGTGACCCTTTGGGCAATAATACAATTTGTGCCGACCTTTGCACCCTCAGGCACAGAGGCCCATTTACCAATCAGGGTTATGCCTGCAGAAAGATGTTTGGGATAGAGGCGATTTGGCACATCAATATTCCCCGGTCCGACACTGGAGTCAGGACCGATTGTGACTTCCTTGTCAGTCACAACTTTTTTCAAAAGCGCTCCGCTACCCACCCAGGTATTATGCATGAGTATGGAATCAATGACCTTTGCCCCTGATTCTACCACTACTCCGGGTGAGAGAACCGACCCCTTCACTATCCCTCGTACCACGCAGCCTTTTGTAATAGCCGAATTCTTTACTTCGGCACCGGGTAAAATCCTTGCCGGGGGGCGGTCAAATGGCAGGCCCTCATTTTCAACGTTGGTGCATATGCTCCAGGTCTCGGGCTCCAAGCCGCTTCCCGGCCTGAGCAAGTCCATGTTGGCTTCCCAGTATGCAGACACCGTTCCCACGTCCCGCCAGTATCCATGGAAAGTGTAAGCAAACAACTGTCCGTCCTCCATGGCCCTAGGCAGGATATGATGGCCAAAGTCCATGTCCTTGATAGCCCTCAGAGATTTGACCAGATACTCGGTATCAAACACATAAATCCCCATTGAAGCCAGATTTGATCTGGCCTTTTCAGGCTTTTCCTCCCAATCAATAATCCGACCCCGTTCATCCAGGATGCCTATTCCAAATTGATGCGTCTGGTCCCAGGGAACAGTCATCATAGCCACAGTAACCTTAGCCCCTGAAACTCTGTGGTGTTTAACCATGTCCTTGTAATCCATATAATAGACATGATCCCCTGAGAGTATTAAGACCTGTTTTGAGGGTCTGGCCTCTATGAAGTCCAGATTCTGACGTATTGCATCTGCAGTGCCCTTATACCAGTCCGAATCTTTCTCCCCTGTATGTGGGGGCAGGATCTTTACCCCCCTGGTCCTGCCCGTAAAATCCCAGGCGACACCAGTCCCTATGTGCCCCATAAGGGAAAGAGGCTTGTATTGGGTCAGCACTGCCACCTGATTAAGACCTGAATTCATGACATTTGAAAGGGCAAAATCAATTATCCTATAGATACCGCCAAATGGTACAGCCGGTTTGGCCCTGTATCGCACTAAGACATTAAGCCTGCTTCCAACTCCTCCGGCCAGAATCACGGCCAAGGTATCCCGCATGTGTTCCCCCAATTATTATCTACCTGGGCTCGATATAGATCTCAACCCTCCGATTAAGCTGCTGGCCGTAAGGAGTGTCATTCCCGGCCTTAGGCCTGCTTTCACCATAGCCCAAAACTGTCATCCTGTTCGAAGAAACTCCTTTTGAAACAAGTAGCTGTTTTACGGCCTCAGCCCTTCTCTGGGACAGATGCAGATTATATTCTTCAGAACCTGTGCTGTCAGTATGGCCTTCTATGCGAATCATTGTGTCAGGATACTGGGTAAACACCCTGGCCAGGCGGTCTATCTCAGGATAGGCTCCGGGATGCACTACACTGGAATCCACATCAAAAAGAAAATCGCTCTTGAGGGTCACAGACAAGATATTCCCTTGGCGCTGTACAGCCGCAGCTTCTGACGCCGCCACGGCCTGCCGGAGGGCCTGTTCCTGTTTATCCATATAATGACCGGCTCCCGCACCGGCCAGACCGCCTATTGCCGCTCCGATGGCCGCACCCTCAAGGGTTGCCTTGGTGTCATGGCCAATGGCCTGGCCCACGATTGCCCCTGCTGCAGCACCTCCTGCGGCACCGTAAACCCCGCCTTTCTGGGTCCGGGTCTGTGGTCCGGCACAGGCAGACAGCATCATCAAAACCAGTCCAAAAACAGTCCAAAAACGAATGTTCATGATAATACCTCCTGAAAAATTGAAAAAATAAACGAAATTTCCATATTACACTATACCCATCGCAATCCGTGCTTTGCTGTCGAAAGGGGTATTATAGAACATGGGAAATTTTTAAAACCTTTGTAACACCCAACGGTTCAGATCTTCGGTAAACCTTGAACTCTGAACCCTGAACCTTTTAACCCGTAACTCGCAACTCGCAACTCGCAACAAACCCGGTAAGCAAGGGCCCTGTCAGGGAATACAGGCTTCTCTAAAAGGGCCCTAGGATTCAAGAATTCTTGGCTTAACAGCCTTCTATCATTTTTCTGACAGATTTGACTTTCAGACTAACATCATCTCCCACAGAAGGCAGGAACTCCTTTTCTGCTTTGAGCAATACACAAGAACCGTCCTTTTCACTACACCATACGATACATCCTTCCTCCTTTAATACAGCCGAGGCTATATCTTTTAGTGTAGTATCACTTTCTGTAAGGAATACAACCTTTGTCATAAACTTACCCATGCCCTTCACTTTCAGAATAATGCTTTGTTCGGGCTCAAGTTTCTTAGGCAAAGTCCCCTGTATCAAAACCAGATTGGAGATTTGGCCCTTTACTTCGCATGGCCCTTCTCCGCGATCAGGCAGGAGATCCTGCAGTGCCTCACATATCTCCGTATCTTCTTTGACCACTGCCGTCACCTTTCCTTTTTGGCGAGCGGCATCACAGGTTGATGGCATGATATTCCATACAAAACACGCTACTAATAATAAGACAAGATGAAGCTTTTTCATAGCATAACCTCCTTATAAGTTGTTGAGCCACTTGCAAGCAGTTTCGCAAGCGGCTCATATCAAAAGAGTATTATTTAGTGTGGCAACCCTTACACTTCACCGGCCCGGTTGTCTTCTCGGCCTTATGCATATTCTTGTGACATCCGAGGCAGGTTTCATGATAGTACTTTTTCAGATTCTGCGGACCTCCTGCAGCGGCTAACGCACCTGACAACCTGTCACAAGCAGGCTCCCTGGAGATTTCATCCTGCGAGCTGGTCCCAGGATGACAGGCTGCACAGGTGAAGTTGCCATCATATTGTGCACCAGAGAAGGAAGAGTTTCTCTTGAGATATTCCTTCGCATGAGCTGTATGGTTAAACCCTTTTACATCCTTACGATCCTCAGGCAGTCCCTGTATTGATGGACATTCGGCCTGGAGATTAATATCCATAACCTCTATAAACCCCTCTTCAGCGCTACCATCGTCTGCCATTATTTTGCCCTGCATTCCCATAAAAAGCAGACACACGACTGACAATACGCCAAACAGCCAGGGCTTCCATACCGCATGTATCCCATGGCTTTCTGTGATGCTTTCTTGTTTGAACATCGCAATACCTCCTTTATTTTTTGTAGAAAAGCGGCCGCGTTTCTTAATTAAAATTTGCATTCTATGTCTGGAAAAAACAATGGACATCGGGCCAAATGCCTCCCGATATCACCACATATAGACCCGATGTCGGGTAAAATCCGGATTTTTAATGCACTCGGCCATTTCACTTGTGAGCCACTTGCAAAAACCCATTTTTGTGGGAACTGCCTTTCCGTCGAACAAAATCTTGAATTTTGCAAAAGGCTCTTGTTAGTATATATTTTGGAAACCGTCCGTTCCCGAATCAGAAACAGATGCATGTCAATCGGGAACTATTGGATAGAAATTAGATCATAGGAAAACACGAGTGATTACAGACCGTCCCTCAATCGGCGGGCCGCCCATGGTAAGAATCGACGGCGACAAAGTCCGTAAGCTCAGAGAGTCCCTGGAACTTACCCAACTCTATCTAGCTACGGCAGTTGGAGTAACCACAGACACAATTTCCCGGTGGGAAAATCGCAGGTATCCCACCATTAAGAAAGAAAATGCCCTCAAGCTGGCCGAGGCACTTGAGGTATCTCTTGAGGAAATACTTGAAGACCATGAGATAGAATCACAAGATGAGGGACTGAAGGAAAAGCAACAGGAAACTGGCGAAGCCGGCGAAAACCGGCTACCTAAATTTTTTACAATTCGTCCGCTATTGGTCCTGACACTGATCTGCGTGGTGATCATTTCCGGCGCTTTCTGGTGGTCTTTCTTTGGCCACCAGAAAATAAATATCACCGCCTATAGATTCCTTCCGCCACATACAGCTCCCGGCTTGCCCTTTCCTGTGATAATAAATGTAGAAACCGACCATGTTGGATCTCTTTCCTTGATATTGAGGGAATCCGTGTCCCAAGAGTGCACGCCAATCGAAGCTGACCCCGACTTCACAGCCATTGACGAAAAGACAGGCGATCTTAAATGGATCTACCAGACCGATATACAAAAAATCACATTCTGTTATCTGGCTACTACTGAACCTGGAGCCAGGCTTGAAAAAGAACTGCAATTTGAAGGAACAATCACTGTTAGAAAAAGTCGAAGCACTGCTACGCCTATCAAAGGACCAAATACACTGCAAGTAAGACCCCTGCACTGGGCAGATGCCAATGGTGATGAAAAAATTGATGATGAAGAAATACTCACTGTGTACGACGAGCTCGGTAAAATAAAGGATGTAAATTTTGGGATGGAACAGATTGAAGATATCTGGTCTGGAACTGGATATCGCTGGGATGAAAAGACCAAGAAGTTTGTAGTACAGACATCGTTAAGTGGTTCAGTAGTTGATTAGTTAAGTGGTTATTATTATTTGAATTTATATAGTTTGCATAGAAATTGGACATTTGATGTAATTTAAGCTCTAATATGCTGATTTAACATACTTATTTTCCGACTCAACGACTCAACTATTTGACGATCTCTGTAGTAAGGACAGATGGGAGGCCTGAAATATATGTTAAATCCTAAAACATCCGGAAATCTCGCGGTCTTTGTGGGAACACTGTTGTTGGCGATTTTCCCCATGAAGGTTTACGCAGGTGATCTGGTCTCTGCCAGATATATTACCTCTGAGGGCCAGAAAATCGTTATGGAGCTCGAGATACAGTCACCGGCTCCAAATACAGTCATAGT
This sequence comes from Deltaproteobacteria bacterium, assembly GCA_030262715.1. Classification (GTDB taxonomy): domain Bacteria; phylum Desulfobacterota; class Dissulfuribacteria; order Dissulfuribacterales; family UBA3076; genus UBA3076. Next base: position 3,407 of record JAJSZR010000071.1, on the reverse strand, counting down.
AATCCAGCACCTTCCCAAAGGGACAGATATCAAGCAATCCCATCCTCCTTTTGATAAATACAATCCGAAACATGGTGAAGCAAAATGGCTGCTGAAAAAAGTAAAACCTGGGACTCTCCGGATTTCAATGGAAATAGCAGGGTCTGTTAGGTCAGGTGAGGTGAAGGGCGAGATACGCTACAAGAACCCGTCAACTGGCACTATGTCAAGAATTTATGTTAGTCCCTAAGTCCCTGATTCTGATTTCTTGCCATAGACTCTCCGTAAAACGAGCATACTTTCAATGACCATCCAGATCTCTAAAGCAAATACCACGAGGCCGATGGAAAAAAGCAGCCAGTTAGACTTTAAATAGAAGGTTCCCATATTAATCATCATGGCCCAGCCGGTCATGAATAGCATGAATAACATAGGAATCATTGTATAGCGGAGAGGTATTTTCCTGTACGCAAGGTAAGCGGTAACCACCAGAAGTGCCAGACCGGCCAGAAGCTGGTTTACCGAACCAAATAGAGGCCAAAGGGTGAGGGCACCCTTGCCGCTTCCATTGTAGAAGGCAAGGAGTAAAGCAGTTATTACTGCAACAAGAGTAGACGGATGTCTTTTTCCAAGGGTAGACACCCCGCACACAATACTCAGCTCGCCGACGATATAGCGCTGCAAGCGAGTAGCGGTATCAAGGGTCGTAGCAGCAAATGAGACCACGAATACACCCATGATTGTTAATGTGATTTGGTGAGGGATACCGATTTTATCAATCATGTTGGCCGAGCCCATCACAAATGCACCGATCTTGGAACCCAGACCTGCCGCAGCCCCCCAACTGGCATAGTGCTGAGAAAAGGCAGCCAGCCCTGTGAATGTCTGGCCATCCTTTGCCAGACCAAGGGCAAGTCCCGCACCGCAAGCAATAATAACAAAGATGGCAAGCATTGCTTCCATGAGCATTCCGCCATAACCTATAACAAGGGAACTTGATTCGATGTCACATTGTTTGGAAGAAGTCCCGGACGAAACAAGTGAATGGAATCCTGAGATAGCTCCGCAGGCCATGATCACAAAGATCATAGGACAGATAGGTGGCGCACCTTCAGGAGAAAAATTCGTTGCCGGTGCCACCATGGCAGGATGGGCAAAAAGTATACTCAGAGCGAGCAGGGCGAAGGCAACAAAGAGCTGGTGCGAATTGATATAGTCCCTTGACTGCAAAAGGACCTGTACAGGCAGTGTCGATGCAATATAGGCGTATATCAACAAAATGATTACCCAGAGCGCCAGCGGGCTCAAGCCAAAAAGAGCAGGCATTTTGATGGGTACATAAACACCGATTAACACTGTAATATACATCATAATGACAGCTACAATGCTCAGTGGCAGGTGGGGGGCGCCCTTTTTGTAGACCATATGGCCCAGCCATAATGCAATAGGAGTTTGTAGACAGACCGGGATTACTGCCTGGGGGAACATGTTAAACACAATAGCAATGACTACGCCAAAGATGGCCATTACAATCCAGAGCTCAAAAAAAATGATAAGCAGAAAGAGGACCCGGGCCCGCTTATTGATGACGTCGGATGCGATGTCGCCAATAGACCTTCCCTGGTTACGCAGCGAGACTACCATTGAACCGAAATCATGCACAGCACCCATGAAAATGGAACCTACAATCACCCATATCACAGCGGGGACCCAGCCCCAAATAATGGCGATTGCCGGCCCGACAATAGGACCGGTCCCTGCAATAGACGCAAAATGGTGTCCGAACAGGATAGGTTTCTGAGTGGGAACGAAATCTATGTTGTCCTGCAATTCCTTGCTTGGGCAAACCGTGCCCGGATTGAGCTTAAAGATTTTGCGAGCCAAAAATTTGCCATACGTATGATAGGCAATCAGGAAAAGCACGGCGATCCCAAAAGCCAGATATAATGAATTCACTGATCTACCTGATTAAACTTAAGTAACGTGGGGAAAACGAACCAATCGAAAAATGAGCACAGATATAGACACCGAATAAAAAACTCAAAGCAAAAGTTGAAAAATACCGCCTTTAGACACCTATATAATAAGCGTATGCCAAAAAGCTGATAGGAAATCGCTTCTCGAGCGATTCAGAAAGCCAGCCGACAAGTATCATGTTTGGAGAAAAAGTTACTTTATAAGGACCTGGATGTCAAAATTTGCTGAGAATCAGACGCCCCAAAGTGTCTTGAATGGCCATAAATGATGTTTTCTACTTGCCTGGTGAACATCTCCAGGCACTGGAACAGGAAACGGAGATATTAAAGGAAGACTATTGGCAGGACAACCACTTTATCCCTATAATAACGAAATCCCGGTGATGGATGTTACAAACTCAATAAAATCAAATGGTTACATTATAAATTCAGTTTATACTATACCACAATAGCTTAGCTTTCTATCCGTTTTTCTTGCCTGAGATTATTCTTCTTGTCAATCCATTTGTATTACATAAAGCCTTGCTACTCAATATAATATGTTGAAATTATAACCATTTCGTCTATGTCTAAAGTTTAACCGCGATATAACCATTTCAACTGGAAGTTGACAGAACGGGCCTCATTATGATATTGTAATAAATATAATGGTTTTAAAAAACTATTACTATATCATAATTATGGGGGTGGCCCATGCGACCAGTCAAGTTCTCACCGAAAACCTTAATAGAAGTATTCTATCAGCATAAAGTTCTCAACAAAGAAAAGATGCTCAAGTTGTCCGGATGTTCCAATATGACTGCATGGCGTATCCTCAGCAAACATGGATACATGACCAGCTATAACTTCAATGCGGCCTATTACACCCTGGCTGATATCCCTCAGTTTGACAAAGACGGATTATGGTCCTATCGAAACATTCGGTTCAGCAGGTATGGCTCGTTAACCGATACCGTCACGGCATTAGTATGCAGCAGCACATCAGGATTAGACGCGAATAAACTTCTGGGGATCTTAGCTGTGAACGTAACGCCGACACTCACCAATCTCTATCGAAAGGGCAAGCTCAAAAGAGAAAAGGTCGGTGGCGTCTTTGTTTATTTGCACACCCAGGACAAAGAAAGACAAACACAAGTCACAATGAGACAATTAAAGAGAGAAAGGGCTCTTGAGCGTATGGCGCTGCCAGAGCCGGAACTGATTATAGCCGTTTTAATGGAACTTATTAAGCGAGTTGAATTGGAGCCTCAGCAAATAGCCCGTCGGCTTTCTACTAAAGGTATCAAGATAACCCCTGCCCAAATCCAGGCGATTTTCGCTCATTACCAGCTCCCACAAAAAAAAACCTCTTGAGCTGCTGATGCTTCGTGCTCAGTTGATTGGTCAAGTTCATGGATCGCTACCTGATTACTCCCTGTTGCCTAAACACTACGTAACCGTTCACTCCCCCCC
>JAJSZR010000070.1 GCA_030262715.1 Deltaproteobacteria bacterium | reverse complement strand
ACCAGATGGTTGCTTTTTTGCCGATGAGGGAGAACCTGATTTTTCAATGCTTACTATTTTTCGGCCAAATAATGAAGGAGTAGAGCGTTGCTCTGATATCAACAAGGGCAGCTGGATAAATCTGGTAGCTCCTACTCCTGAGGAACTGGAAAGGATACAGAAGGAACTGGGAATACTCCCGGAGTTCTTGAGATATCCGCTCGATGAGGAAGAGACCTCCCGGATAGAACGGGAGGAAGGTCATTTTTTGATCACCATCAAGATACCAGACCCACGTCATGAGGGGGACATCGTTCGCTACGAGACCATTCCATTAGGTATTATTGTTACAGGCCAAATCGTAATAACGATTTGCCTCAAGGAAACTCCGATCTTTGAAGGACTCATGGAATCCAGATGGGCCAAACGTCTGCTTGAAGATCATGTCCGGTTTGTATTTAATATCTTTCTCAGGGTGGCTAATGCCTATTTAAGACATCTTCGGCTCATAGACAAATTGACCAATGAATATGAGGCAGAACTTCACCGATCGCTCCGTAACATAGTTCTCCTAAAACTCTTAAACCTTGAAAAGAGTTTAGTTTACTTCAACACGAGTCTTAGGGCCAACGACATAGTAATGGCCCGGCTTCAGGGCGGTCGCTACTTACCAATAAACGAGGAAAACGAAGATATCCTGGAAGATGCCCAGATCGAAAACCAGCAGGCCATAGAAATGGCCAAGATCTTCAGTGACATCTTGAGTGGGATGATGGATGCATTTGCCTCCATAATCTCTAACAATCTCAATATAGTAATGAAATTCTTGACTGCTGTGACCATGGTTCTCATGTTACCCACACTGGTTGCCAGTATCTATGGCATGAACGTTATCCTTCCTTTTCAAGACTCACCTTTTGCTTTTGCCCTGATAATGGGACTGTCCTTCTTATTATCCGGGATAGTGGTATTTATCTTTATCAAGAAAAGGATGTTTTAAGGAGGCACTTCAGACTAACCCATGGACCGTACCTATGAGTCTTTCTGAGGTAACAGAAAAACCCTTTGCCAAAAATTCCCCATCACCAACAGCAACTATACTTTGATGATAATTCACTGGCTTTAAGCCTTTATGGAGAACAGGGAAGAAACCTCAAGGTCATCGAAGATCTCCTGAAGGTTACCATACACGTCAAGGGAAACCAGATCACCATCACTGGTGATCCTATAGGAGTGGACCTTGCGAGCCGTACATGCTCCCAGCTCTATGAACTTCTCAAACAAGGCTATCCACTTCATTCAAATGACGTGGAGTTTGCTATCCGAATCCTCAGCTCAGATCCACGGGCCCATCTCAGAGATATTTTTCTTGATAAGCTGTGCGTAAATTCCGGGAAGAGGCTCATCACGCCAAAGAGCCTTGCACAGAAGCTTTATGTTGAGGCCATAAGGACCAATGATATAGTCTTTGGAATTGGCCCTGCAGGGACCGGCAAAACCTATCTTGCCATGGCCATGGCTGTCTCAGCCCTTGTCAAGGAAAAGGTAGCCAGAATTATACTGGCAAGGCCGGCTGTTGAAGCCGGAGAAAAGCTTGGCTTCTTGCCAGGCGACCTTGCAGAAAAGGTTAATCCTTACCTGAGACCACTCTATGACGCCCTGTATGACATGCTCTCTTTCGAAAAGGTCTCGCGGCTATTGGAACGCGGAGTCATTGAAATCGCTCCGCTTGCCTTCATGCGGGGCAGGACCTTGAATGATGCCTTTACCATCCTGGATGAGGCCCAAAATACCACATCTGAACAGATGAAGATGTTTCTTACCAGGTTGGGCTACGACTCAAAGGCTGTAATTACAGGAGACATTACACAGATTGACCTCCCGGAAAAGCGTGGATCGGGTCTCCTCGAGGCCAGAGATATCCTGCAAGGCATAGAGGGCATAGCTTTTATCAATTTCTCCAAACAGGACGTGGTGAGGCACAGGCTTGTACGACGGATCATCCAGGCCTATGAAGAAAAGCAAAGAGTTGAGGAATAAGTGAAGGAAAATTCAGCATCCTTCATAACAAGTCAAAAGTAGTTTACACTTTGTTGATCTTGTATTTTGACAGTGAAATTTGAAACTTGAAATTGGAAATTGGGAAAAACACAAGGATGTAGATGCGTTACCTAATTTCAAATTTCGAATTTCCAGTTTCGACATCGGCATTCAATTCGATAATACACGCTTTTTCGAAAAAAGTGTAAGCTGGTGAATGAAGGATGCCGAAAATTCTTCAGGAAATGCGGAGGAGAAGACAGCGTGCCGGTCCTGATCAGGTCAACTTACTCAAAATCCATACCACTTCTCCGTATCAGACGCGCGGCTGAAATACTCTTAATGTCTATCGGACGACCTGACGCAGAGCTTAGCATTCTTCTTGTAGATGATGCTGAGATGGCGCGCCTCAACAAGCTCTGGCTGAAAAGACCCTACCCCACTAATGTAATTTCCTTTGGACAGCAAGGAGCTGATTTTTCGCAGCCGGAGAATGACCTGCTTGGCGATGTGGTAATATCAATAGATACTGCAAGACGTGAGGCGGCGAATGCGGACATGAACCTGGAGCAGAGACTTGAGGCATTATTGGTGCATGGCGTTGTTCATCTTCTAGGGGAAGATCACGAGTTGGGCCCGGTCGAAGCAGAACGTATGGCACTTAAGGAGCAGGCATTATTAGGTACTTTATATAAGGAGAAAGTAATGGCAGATCTCTGTATCAATGTTGATCACATAGCTACAGTGAGGCAGGCAAGGGGGACTACAGAACCGGACCCGGTCACAGCCGCGGGAATAGTTGAGATCGCGGGTGCCGATGGTATTGTCGTCCACCTGCGGGAAGATCGCCGTCATATCCAGGACAGGGATGTCAAGTTACTCAGACAGACCATAAAGACAAGGCTCACCCTGGAAATGGCCGCGACAGATGAAATGATAGGGATAGCGTCCGATATAAAGCCCGACATAGTTACCCTCGTGCCGGAAAACCGTGAAGAACTCACGACAGAGGGAGGGCTGGATGTGGTAAATCTTGAAAAACACGTGAGTAAAGCTGTAACCCGGCTACACGATGCAGGCATACCAGTGAGTCTTTTTGTCGATCCGGAGCAAAATCAGATTGACGCGGCAAAACAGACTGGAGCGGATTGCATAGAAATCCATACCGGGCTATATGCAGATGCCCCTTCTTCAGATACTGAAGACAAGGAATTCGAACAAATAGTAACTTCGGCAAGAGCAGCCAGGGACTTAGGTCTGCGTGTCCACGCGGGTCACGGGCTTAACTATCGCAATACCGCAAGGCTTGCAGTAGTGAGTGAGATACAGGAGTTCAGCATAGGGCACACCATAGTAGCCCGGGCCGTTTTTGTAGGACTTGAGAGGGCTGTGAGGGAGATGCTTTCTCTCGTCCAAAAAGGTTATTTAGAGTAATTTAATGATCCTGGGCCTCGGAATAGACCTGGTTCACATCCCAAGGGTTGAAAAGGCCGTCAACCGTTGGGGTGAAAAATTTCTATCCAGGGTATTTACCAGTGAAGAATGTTCCTACTGTCTGAAGCATAAACAGCCGGCCCAGGGCCTTGCCCTCCGTTTTGCAGCAAAGGAGGCATGCTCCAAGGCCCTGGGTACGGGTATGAGACTTGGAGTGACTTGGCGTCAGATAGCCATTGCCCATGAGCCTTCCGGAAAGCCTGTACTGCACCTTTCCGGCCCTGCATTAAAAAGGGCAACGAACATGGGAGCAAACGCCTGGCATGTCAGCCTTTCCCATGAAGGAGAATATGCTACTGCGGTGGTGATTATGAGCGGCTAAATTATCAGTATCAAGTAAAATAGGACGCAGATTTTCGCAGATATACACAGATAATATTATCGTTCGTAAATTTGAAAATCTTGATAATCTGTGTTCATCCGTGTCCAAAATTTGAAATTCCTATACTATCAAGTTAATGCAGCGAAAACATCGGGAAGATTTCCGATCACTTCAGAAAGCCCGGCCTGATTTCCTGTTGTGACATAATCTTTAACAAAGGCAAATTTCATCTGAACTGCCTCAGTCAGCCCAAAGGCCAGAGAAGCCAGCAAAAAGCTTAAATCGGAAAAATAGCTGTGGCGGAATGATTCATGCCATGGGGCCAACTGCTTGGACAATATTTCGATCTTGTCTGCGGCATTAGGGAGTGTTTCATCATCCACAGATGCATCACCATCCGGCTTTACATGAGGACAATACGGAACCTGGAAATCCACAACTTCCTGCGGTAGAGAGATGCCCAGATTTTGCCACTGCTCCTGGTTATACCGTTTCATCTGCTGACTGCAGGCTGCCAGTTTATCATAGTAGTGCTTTGACCAGAGTCCATAGGCCCTGCAGCCAAAAAAACGATCATGGTAAATGAGACAATTCCTATCTGCCAGGAATGGACACGAGGTTATACGCACTGAATTCAAAAAAAAGTAGCGAACAAGACCTCTGGTTAGCCGCAGCCGTGTAGTAGGATCCATCTCTGAAAGGCATTGAATGGCAGCAAGAGCTTCGACTAGGGACATTTCGGGTAGCAAAGTACAGCAGAGAGCTTTACGACGGCAGCGGCTTGCCGGAACCAGAGCATAAGCCTCTCTGAGCCCGATCCTTTGCTTTGTCGACTTGTCTAATAAGTCTTGTATGATCTGAAGCAAAATTTTCACTTGCACATCATACAACGATGAAATGGCTTAATCTGTGAGAACAGATCAAACCGGCTGAGTACTTCCTGTATTTGTTCTTCCGGTCTTGTCGACCTGATCCAATAGCCATGCGTTACAGCTTTTCTTTTCAAGATGCCCCGATCTCTTGTTAATATAATGCGTTTTTCTTTCACTGAAATGCTGATGATTTCAGGATCTTCGTAATCATTTCTATAAAGCGAGTCAAATCCAAGCATACGTAGTGATCTGGCTAGCTTGCCAAGATGAACATCCAGAATAAATGTAGATTTGCGGAGCGGCTTTTCTCTTAAATGGACTATCGGTGATATATCTAAACTTTCAAAAACTGGATATACGGATATACGGTCTCCGTGCAGCAAATGATAATCGAATCCCACGGATATGCCATTCACAAGAATCAAGTCCACCTCGGTGTGAGGCACACCCATGCCTTCTATAACATCTTTGATCGATGGAGTACCATTAAATTGATAAGAAAATGAAGTTTTCTTTTTACCGGGAGGAAGAAAATCATTTAATTCTTCGTAAAAACGGAATTGTGCTACTTTCTTATATCTATAACCCATCAAATTTCGTGGTGGAGATGGGGGGACTCGAACCCCCGACTTCCACGTTGCGAACGTGGCGCTCTCCCGGCTGAGCTACATCCCCATCTGTGTTCTATTGAAAATAGGCAAAGGCCTTGACACTGCCGCAATTTTTTTGGGAGCCGGCATTCGGACTTGAACCGAAGACCTGCTGATTACGAATCAGCTGCTCTACCACTGAGCTATGCCGGCCTGATCGACGAACCGCTTTTTATCATGCGACTTTACGGCTGGTCAAGGGCAAATTCGAACAGAGTAAAAATTCCCAAACCTGGCCTTTTTGGTCGCACTTTGCGACCCCCTGTTCCATTTTGATAATCTTCCTGATGCCTATCATTGGAATGTTTGAAATTATAACACAATTTTCATCTTCGGGGTAAGAAAAGTGCCCGAAAACGGCTGACCATGCATCCTAAATACTATCTGTTCGACATCGGAGTGGCCAACGCCATCAACGGAAGAACTTCCGTGTCATCTGTAAAAGGTTCAACTGTATACGGCATAATGACGTTCGGCATGTAAAATTTGACACCTTGTGCACAATGTGATATTTTTATGCATAAAAGATAAGGAAGGCCGATTATGAGAACAACGCTTGATTTACCTATAGATTTATTAGATGAGGCTATGAAAGCCACCCATATTAAGACAAAAACCAAAGTCATCATCATAGCCTTGGAAGAATTAATCAGAAAATCAAAAATTGCGGAGTTAAAAGAATTTAAAGGAAAAGTCGATTTGGACATTGATTTAAACACAATCAGAGGGCGTCAATGTCAGTATTAGTCGATACTTCAGTATGGGTTGAGTATTTCAGGAGTGGAAATAATTCTGAAAAACTTGATTTCTTAATTGATGAAAATCTCATTGTAACAAATGATCTAATTCTGGCAGAGCTGATACCCCTCCTAAAAGTTCGAAAGCAAAGAAAATTGGCCAATTTATTGCTAAATATCAACAGGTTGAATTTGTCCATTAATTGGGGCCAAATCATTGAGTATCAATACAAATGCCTCAAAAATGGATTGAATGGTGTTAGTATACCAGATTTAATAATTGCCCAAAATGCAAAACAAAATAATTGTGAAATTTATTCACTGGACAATCATTTTAGCCTAATGAAGGATATCCTCACTCTTAAGATGCAAATATAGATTTCAGCTACGCCGAACCAATGCTTGCACTCAGACCGGGAAAGCCATGACGTGTCAAGGGGAAGAAGTAAATTTGTTCAGGGACTGTTACCTGCCTGCCGGTAGGCAGGTCTGAGATGGATGAGCGTGAAAAGGAAACACTGCGTTTATCGTCAAAGATAAAGAGCCTGAGTTTTCTTGCAAGGGCAATTAAGGAAAGTGAGGAGATCAAGGAATTGAGGTCAGGTAGCAGGACCCGCAATGAAAAAAGGATATTTCCCACAAATATGGTGTCAAATTCTCGGTATTGAACAAAAAATATTTGATGCTTTTAATAGACACGGCCACAAAGTGCATCGCCTTTCATTAGGTTTCATTTTTGTTTGGTTTGGCCTTCTTAAGCCATTTGGAGAAAAGACAACCACTTCTCTCCTTGCTCATACAATATATTTTTTTCCTCCGGAATTTGTCCTTCCTCTTTTAGGATGGTGGGAAGTCGCGATCGGGATCTGCCTCATCTATAAACCTTTAGTCAGGTTTTCAATAATACTACAGTTCATTCGAATTCCAGGCACTATACTGGCTTTTTTTATGCTCCCTGAAGTATGTTTTGTTCATATACCTTTAGTGCCTAGCCCAGAAGGTCAGTACTTGATAAAAGACATAGTCATCCTCTTTGCCGGCATCGCAATTGCGGGAACAGTGTATAGTGAAAAGGCTTCAAATCAGCATTTTTAGGAATAAGAAACGCTAACCTGTCGCTTAAGCCGACTGAAAGACGCGTCGGCTGAGTTTTGCGTTATCTGCCAAATAATTGAGCCATGGCAATACTTAGATGCACAAAAAAGTTGCTGTCGGAATTGAAGTTCAAACCACCGGATAGCATGCAATCGGCCGGGGAATTTGGCAGTTGGCACGCAAACCTTTTGAGAATAGATCGAAGAAAATGTGTCCTATAAAATTTATTTAAAAGTTTAATGGCTGAAACCCTACCGCAGAAACACATCGAAATTTTTCTTGATGATATTCGAGAAATTGAAATTGCAAAAACCAACAATCGTAGCGTCTTAGGTTCAATGAACGACCTAACCTTTCAACTCAAATATCAAATTGCTGATGAAGGTGGGCTATTAAATGCGGATATTACGAAATTGATTCATGATTTAAACCGTATCCCAATGAGCGCCATTGAAGAAATATACAGCATTTATGAATTGCGGAAATTATTAAACAAACTGAGCAGATAACATGCCAGAGCCTCTCTCAATGCCCCACGCACTAAAACCTCAAAACCGCCAGATCCTGACACCGAGGCTCATATATATTCCTCTCGGGCCTCTTCTTTAAAGCGCTCAATCTGGCTCTCCAGACCAACCACTTGTTCCACGGGCAGTACGAAAGCAATACCAGTTCCCGGTTCTTGGAACCGGCCGGCCTCAGCAATTGCTTTCATAACCGTCTTGACCAGATGTTCCTCTAGCAGGAAGAGTACTATGTCTGTCTGTGCCTCCAGGGTAAGGCCAAAAAAAGTCTTTGCCTCGCGAATTCCAGTACCACGCCCCGGAACAATCGTAGCGCCAGTTGCCCCGGCCGCCTTTGCGGCATCGACTATGCGGTCGGCCACATCTGTCTTCACCGTAGAAATGATTACCTTGAATCTCATGTTATCCCTCCTTAGTAGACTTGGGACGTATCAGGGCCCACCACTGAGCAAGCTGGGCATAAGCTATCACTGTCATCACCGGAAACAGGCTTGCGAATGCGATCAGGCCAAAGCCGTCCAAAGCCGGGTTGCGTCCCGGGATTGTTGCCGAAAGACCCAGGCCTAAAGCCGCCACCAGTGGAACTGTTACTGTAGAAGTAGTCACACCTCCGGAATCGTAGGCGAGGGGGATGATAGCTTTTGGCGCAAAGATAGTCTGCACCACCACTATCAGGTATCCGCCTGCGATATACAAAAAGAGGGGAGTCCCTGTAATGATCCGGAATGTCCCGAGTGCAATCCCAATCGCGACCCCAAAGGCCACGACAAGTCGCAACCCCCATTGGCTGATGGTACCTCCGGATACATGATAGGCCTTATAAGCAACAGCAATGAGCGCAGGTTCTGCGATAGTGGTGGAAAAACCGACCAAGGCGGCAAACACATAGACCCAGCTGTAAGCCCACCAGTCCGGACTTTGAGGCACTATCTTTGTTCCGAAAACAAACTCCGGGGCCGAGAGTTGTCTGGCCATAATTTCTCCCACCGGAAAAAGAGCTTTCTCCAATCCTACGAGGAACAGCGTGAGCCCTACCAGGACACAGCCGAATCCCACAACCACTTGACGCAAGCGGGGGATGGGCTGGCGCAGTATGATGAACTGGAAAGCCATAATGAGTGCCAAAACTGGAAAAACATCCCTACAAGTAGCCATAAGTGTCTGTGTAATTTCAAGCAGCATGTCCGTCTACCAAGCGATTTTAACGCCAAAAACTATCATGCCAAAGCCCATAACAAAAATCATGGGAAGCAGGGATGCAAAAGCAATCATACCAAAGCCGTACACCATGGGGTTACGGCCCCGAACAGAGGAAGCAAGGCCAACCCCTAAAGCGGTGACAAGGGGCACCGTCACAGTGGATGTGGTGACGCCTCCCGAGTCGTAGGCGATACCGACGATTTCTTCAGGGGCTACCAGAGTCATCAAGATTACAATCATATAGCCAGCAATAATCAGATAATGAACGGGCCAGCCGCGCAGGATACGTATTATGCCAATACAGATGGCCAGCCCCACGGAAACCGCCACCGTAAGACGTAAGCCCAGAGCATAGGAAGCCCGAGCGCTTTCGCCGGGTGCGATAATGCAACCTTGAGCCGCCACTTTTGCTGCCTCCTGGGTAATGGCAATCAAAGCGGGCTCGGCCACGGTAGTAGAAAACCCTAAGCCGAATCCAAAGATCAACAACCAGACTAGACTCCCTTTTCGTGCAAAGGCAACGGCCATGGCCTCCCCGATCGGGAACAGGCCCATTTCAAGGCCCTGGACAAACAGCATGAGACCAGCTACCACCAGGACTGCGCCGATAAGCACTTCAAGGAGTTCAGGGAATGGCTGCCGAAGTATGGCAAGCTGAAATACGATGATGACCAGAATGATAGGCAACAGGTCGCTGCCTGCTTCTTTTAGCTTTCGAAATAACCTGCGAAGGAGTGTAAGGATAAGATACGGGGGATCAGTCATTTGGGCCATGTGTCACCCACATTTCCTAATAAATTGTGGACAAGGATCTCAAGATCCGGGAATTCAATCCAGCAGTTGAAAAACTGACGGGATGGCAGAAAGGGGAAGTCATTGGAAAATCGTGTTCAGTGCAGATAGCGTATCAATTGGTACAGGATTATGGAATCCCCTTGGCAGAAGTAGCCCGACAGCTCGAAGTTTCTATGTCTGCCATTTCCAAGGCAATTACAAGGAGAACGAAAGAGTAGGTCAAGCTAGTCAATTACGTCCACAATTTCCTCAAGTTTTTGTTTGAAGGGCTCGAACAAAAGTTGATTGCCAAAGACATCGACCCTCGCTGCCCATGGCTTAACGACCATGTCCTGAGCTTCTCATTTAAGTGAGAAAGTGTATATCAAACTAAGGCTGAATTATTGCTGATCACACACAAGATTAGCAATAGGGTAGTAAAACTAAAAAAGTCACTAACAATAAGCTGTAACTCTTTGATATCATTGGGGTGAGCGATGGGAATCGAACCCACAACCTTCGGGGCCACAACCCGACGCTCTAACCGTTGAGCTACGCCCACCACCGACTTTTAATACAATATCATATATCTTCCAGATCTGCACATATTCGATGTTTGCTGTTATTTCTTTCTGGTCTGAGACCAGCAAATTTCCTATTGTATTCTCGATAAAAACGATTCCAATCTAATGGAATATGGACTAGGAGCGCCTCTCTCTCTTACGGAAAAGTATTCTAATAGGAGTTTGTTTCAGGCCCAGTTGTTCGCGAAACTGGTTTGCCAGAAATCGTTTATATTGAGATGGTATGAAGTCAGGATAGTTGGCAAATAAGAGGAAAGTTGGCGGTTTCGTTGCTACTTGTGTCGTATAATAGAGTTTCAAGTGGTGTCCTTTGGAGATGGGAGGAGTTCTTTTTGCTATTGCCCTTTGTAGGACACTGTTGACGCTGCCCGTATTAATTAACGCATTAAAATCAACATAGACATTGTCTATCAAGGGTAAAATCTGGTTGACACGTTTCCCGGTGAGTGCTGAGATGTTTAGGTGGGGAGAATAAGAAATAAACCGCTTTGCCTGCTCCAGCTCCCTGGATCTCAATTTCACTAATGACTGGTCTTGCTGGATCAGGTCCCATTTGTTGAATAAGGTAATACATGCCCGTCTATATCTTTCTGTGTAGCCAATCAGCCGTTTATCCTGATCTGTAATTCCTTCTGAAATATCCATTACAATAAGGACAATATCACTGGCCTTAATAACATTAATGGCCTTAATAATACTGAATTTTTCTATTCTATTCCTGACCCTGGCCTTTCGCCTTATGCCTGCAGTATCAGTAAGCAGAAGGTCCTTTCTGTCAGGTCGCTGGAGAAGTGTGTCTATGGCATCTCTGGTAGTACCCGGCACATCGGTTACAATCATGCGAGGCTCACCCACCAGTCTATTAAGTAAGGAGGATTTTCCTGTGTTGGGTCTACCGATTAGCGCCACTTTTATTGGCTGATCTTCATCTTGCTTGAGTTCCCGGGTTAAACCTTCGAGGTTTGCCGGGGTGTCTTTTAAGGGCCAGTTCATGTGCTTGAGTATATCGACCACTCTCGTCATCAGAGCATTTATTCCCTTTCCGTGTTCAGCCGAGATAGGAATAATTTCGTTTACACCTAATTCATAAAATTCACCCAGATTGAGTTCACGAGAAGGACTATCCACCTTGTTTATTATTATTAAATATGGTTTCTTATATAAGCGTAGTGCGTCGATGATTTCCTTGTCTGCCAGGGTGAGGCCTTCTTTAATATCCAGAATTATCAAAAGCAGGTCAGATTCTTCTACTGCCTTTAAGCTTTGTTCATGGACAATTCGGGATATGCGGTCCAGGTCAGGAGACCTGCCCATGCCGCCTGTGTCTATAAGTTGCATTGTAAGACCATCCCATCTGATCTCGGCATAGCGGCGGTCTCTGGTGAGCCCGGGAGTCGAATCTACCAGTGCATTTCTTGTGCGGGTAAGCCTGTTTAGAAGTGTAGATTTTCCCACGTTTGGGCGTCCTATCAGTGCAACTCTTGGTATTGTTTTTTTGTCTTTGAACTTGGAATTCATATTATTGTAGTAAGGTTAGGCATCCTTCATTCATCAATTTACACTTTTTTCGAGAAAGTATGTATTATCGAATTGAATGCCGATGTCGAAACTGGAAATTTGAAATTAGGTAACACATCTACATCTTTGTGTTTTCCCCAATTTCAAGTTTCAAAATACAAGATCAACAAAGTGTAAACTACTTTTGGCTTGTCGTGAAGGATGCCATGTATTGAGGACATATGCTTGACGGCGACCTAAATAGTCCTCTAATCTGTAAAGAGTGTCGAGCTTTCTTTGCTACATCTCTTGTGCTTTGGAGTTATTTGGGATTTGAGAGAGGTAATAATTATGTCACAAAAACGTATTTTGGTCCTTCTGGCACCTGGCTTTGAGGAGCTTGAGGCAGTAGCTGTTATTGATATTTTAAGGAGGGCAGGGCTAAAGGTTGTATCTGCAGGAACGATTTCAGGACCAATCAGTTCAGCCCGCAATGTCGTGATTCTGCCTGATAAGTTACTTGACGAGGTGACAGAAGAGACCTTTGATTTGATAGTCTTGCCAGGTGGTTTAGATGGTACAGAAAACCTTGCTAAGGACCAACGAGTAGTAAAGATGCTTCAAGAACAATTGGATTCCAGCAGGGCTATCGGTGCAATATGTGCTGCTCCGACCGTTCTGGATCGGTACGGCCTTGCCCAAGGAAAAACCATCACGTGCCATCCAACATGTCGAGATGCAATACAAAAAGCCCGACTTTCAGAAGATCGGGTGGTTCGGGATGGTCTCCTTGTGACGAGCCAAGGTCCAGGTACGGCCATCGAGTTCGCCTTGAAGCTCGTTGAACTACTTATGGGTAAAAACAAGATGCTCGAGGTAAATACCGGAGTACTGGCTCAAATTGATTAATGATTCCGCTGAAAAAGCCTTTATGACAAAGAAAAGCAGGTCCAAAAAGACCCCGGATAAAATTTCTACCCTGGTGCCCAAGAATGAGTCTGAGGGCCTT
>JAJSZR010000069.1 GCA_030262715.1 Deltaproteobacteria bacterium | reverse complement strand
ATTGAAGAGAAGTTTACCACCAAATTGGATGCCGAGGTCAATATCGGCACTCGACGCGACGAAGATCGAACTATCACTGCCATAGCGGTAAGAATCCATGAATAAATGGGAGTTTGACCACCACTTCTCGAAGAGTTTGCATGCCTCTTGGGGACAGCCGAACAAAATAAGGAATACGGCTTTTTTTCTTAACTTTTAGCCTCACTTTTTATATACATAGATCTTATCTTTCCGCCTCTTAGTTGATGTCGGGATCATAGATCCTTCTGAATCGAGGATGGTAACCCTTGATATCCTGTTGCTTGAATTAATAGCAAACCCGATTCCTGGAAGGACATCTTTTTCGTGGAGGTTGAGGGTGATCCTTAACTCATCGCCAAAAATTTCTAACTCAAATTGGATCAGTTGACGGTTAGCCCAAAATTCTCCGAAATCAGAGATACATCCGATCCAGATGTCTCGTTTGCTCAGTTCCTCAAGCAACATCTCCTCGGCCTTCAACTTGAACGAGGCGACGTTTGGATGCAGCAGTATACAGGAAATGGCTTCATTCTCAGCATTGAATTCGATGATCCTGAGCCATTCGGCAATCATCTGATGAAGATTATCCTGTCGCAGTTGATCCATCGATCCGTCGAAGATGACTGGTATTTCCACAATCTTAGACTCTTTTGACCCGAGGTTTCTTTCGCTGAAGGCCATAAAGGGGAAGTTGCACATAATGTCGTTGCCCGAAAAGTCCGAGTCGTAACGGTAACCACTTTTCTGGAGCGCGTAGATCAATTCCCTTGGAAAGCCTAAGTACCCCGAGCGAAAAGAGACTGTATTCTGTCCTCGTATGTCCTTATCCAGGAGTTCTTTGCTCACCTTTACCTCTCCGAAAATAGTCGGATTCTTCAACGGTTCGTACGATTCCCTGGTAATCCCTGGGTTGCCCAGGGGGAAGGAAGCGATGTTCTGAGAGTGTATGACAGTGTGGGAGCCAATCTCTCCACCCAATTCCTTAACTTGATTAAGGTAGGTGATATTGTCAGGGGCATAGTAAGCGATGTCCATCTCGTCAGGAATATACTTGGTGGTATTGAAGTAAGTTGCCCTCACCCCAAAACGCTTCTCCAACTCTGCGAATTCAAGGGAGTTTTTGAAAGATGACTGTGCGTCGTTGTCGTGGGTAATGATAAAAGCCGATTCCTGACCGAAGGGGATTGTGTAGAGATATACGGCTGGATCAATGATCTCTTCGTAGATGGCCCGCGTAGTGAGCAGGATTATATCAGTGCCTGGCTCAAAGGAGTTGATCCATTTACGTTGCGCCTCGTAGTCCTGACCTATGAGGGGAATAAGGATGCTTTGGGTGTAACCAATGCCCCAGAGATAGGTAGTGCCCTCGCCGTAGTAGTTGTAACATAGAGCCGTTGAGCCATCGTCAAACCCAGCAACCGGCTTTGCCGTTGAGACTGTATATCCGGTCGTCCAGATGACAGTATCATATAAGTTCCTATTCCCTAAAGGTATAACTATCTCTTTCTGTCGGTTCAGGTACTTGAGGAAACTCTCTCCACCTGAAGGATCGATTGTGGCTTTGAATCGTTGTCGGCTCTCCTTAAAACCGCTTACGCCAAATAGGGAAAAGAGGGTGTTTCCCTTGACTGTGTTGGCCACCAGTGCACCTCCAGCCTCGACGGCTCGATAAAGGGCCTCCCGTTCGCTGGCCTTCAGTCGATTGTTAGTAATCTGGCCCACCATATAGACGATTTTATACCTACAGGCCTCATCAACCTTTTTGGTTACATCGTATGGCATGCCCATTATGCGTAAAGCCTTTTCGAGACCAATCCGTTCGGTCTGGTCATCTTTCGTGGTTAAATCGAGAACCACGACCTTGTAAGGGGAGAAACTGATTTCTGATTACACTGAAAAAAGTCCTTTTTGAGCCACCGCCTCGAAATAGCTATATAAGTTTCGTATACGTAACTTATATATTACGAATATGTTTATGTTATAGCTTTAGATCGACTCCGACTTTTTGCAGGGTAATCATTTCTTTCTTTTTGCCCCAGAAGATGCTTATGAGCGTCATGCCGATGAGGATAATGAGGATAATATTGATAATTCTTTTCATTTGCTACAAAATTCATTCGAATGGCTTCGTCTTTGAGTATCATGTTAGCAATCAAGTACCAGGAAGTACTTGCCACACTTGGGTAAGTATTGAACTGATAGGGTAGTAAGCATGTGGAGTATGGAAGGCCGTCTTTCTTCTGCTTCCGGTAGAACTTATTTATATGCTCAAGGATGCCGACGGCCTCTTTGAATCGGCCACATTTGACATATCCCGTGGTCACACCCAGTGTCCCCTCGAACCAATCGATGTTAATTGAATCCCATTGTTTTTCTGGCTCAGAGGGAAAGAAGAAGGCATTAACACCAAGATCTTCGTAGACCTTCGTCCCCCTATATGGTCGGTAACCGATACCCGAGATATTTCTGTATCTCGCACAGGCTTCAAGACTTTTCTTAGCCTTTCCATCCTCTCCAATGGCCCATAAGAAAATACTTCCCCAGGAGGCGCAGTCAAGGGCTAACTTATTATCCAACCTACCATCGGCCTTTATCCCTTGGATGAATTGCCCAAGATCATCATCCCATAGTTTTAAGATTATGGATCTTTTAATGAGATTGGAAGCCTCAAGAAGTTTCTCATCCCCGGTCAGACGGCCAAGATCCCGCAGAAAGAAATAGGAATCAATATTGTGTTCTGTACTGCACCAGCCTATTGTCTGGTCGATGAAGTGTTCGACCACCTTCCCTCGGACGGCGTCATACTTCAACTGGTATTCACCATATCCGCCCCTGACTAAACCATATCGTTTATCTTCCCTGTCGTTAACCATTCCAGACAAAATGTAGCTGGCCATAGCCATGGACTTTTCAGTAAGTAGCCTGACGCGAGGAGAACGCTTAAAAGCATCTGGATCTTTAATCTTGCGCTCGGTGAGATAGTAGGTGGTGGCATATCCCACCCAGGCCAGTGCCCCGATTTGTATGATCGCCCCTTTGCGGTCGCCATGATTGGGCCACGAATTATGGGTGTTATAAGAGAAGAAGAGGCCACCGTCATCATTGACCAGTCGGGCAAAAGCCTCAAGAATATCTCCAGCCTTACTCTGCTGACCATACATTGATAGAGCAATGGCTGCCACTGCACCATCGTAGATGGAGGAGCGGGAATAGATGTAACGGTAAGCCTCGTCACTCTTAGGTAATTCGTAACTAATGATGAGGTTTCTGCGATCAGGGGAAGGGCTTTGGACGATTGTATTGGGCACGATCTGAGATTGAATCCATCCGAGCGCTTTATCTTTTAGTCCTTTGTCCACTTTCGTACATCCCAACGGAAAAAGGAGGAGGAATATAGAGGTGAAAAGAAGGATCTTCTTCACCATTTTAAGTATCATCAGGGATAAGAAGTCCCTTTTTGGGGTGCGAAGTATCGGGGATTTGACATTGTATGTCAATAATGAATTAGCCTCATCATGTTGTTTTTATAAAGAAATCAAAATCCAAGACATGGTAAGTCAACTAACAATTCAAGATGACCCCTTTCCATATTCACCAACGATAAATTATCGCTGTATTAAAGGTCTTAAGTATAAATCCATTGTTCCGCTTCTCATAGTCAAAGGTGAAGTCAAATCCGACTCCTTTGTAGATCTCCCAGCTAAATCCGGCAAACACGTGGTCAGCGGAAAAAGCGCCATAGGGATCCGCCGGATTTCCGGAATCAAAACTCTCGTTGGCCCGGGCATAGCCCAAAAAAAGGGTCATGGGATCGAATACGTTCCAATTGAGTCGTGTCATCCCGGAATGATTTACATGGTTCTGCCCGCCAAACTGGCTGACACTATAGAAATACCGCACCATCCAGTCAAATCGTGGATAAAAATACCAGGTGAATCCTGGCATCACTATATGGGCATCAGCTGTTGCATAATGGGTAAAGCGGTAACTTAAGGAAGGGACAAAGGTCTTGAAAATTACCTGGCTGACCTCAAGGGTGTATGCTTGACGTGGCACAACAACATGCCCCGGGGCCAATTCGACATCAAGCGAGAGGGCCGTGTTCTCCGTTACCCAGTAGTTCCCGCCCACCCTGTATCCGGGGGCCGAGTCTCCAAATTTGTTGACATAATCAAATCCCGCCCGGACACCCCATTTCCTTGGTTCATTAAAGCTTATTAAGAAGTTCGACCCATAGGCGTTGGAAGTGAAGCTTAAATCCTGATACTGATAGGCTACCCTTATCTTGAACTGTTTTTTCGCCTCCTTGGCCTGAAGAACGTTGTTCCTTACCTCTAAGGCCTCCTGGTCGCCGGGATATATTACGAGAAGTTGGTCGAATATTTTCAAACTCTGCTTGTATTCCTGCTGCCAAAAAAGTACCCGTCCCAATCCTAACAAGGCATCTCTATTGGCTGGTTGCTGTTTCAAGACCTCTTCATAGAGTTGCCGTGCCTTATCATGGTCGCCACTCCAGGCCGTGACCGTTGCCAGTCCAATGGCCGCCTCAACGTCTCTTGGATTTTTATTTAATAGCTGCTTGTAAATCGCTTTAGCAGCCTCATAATCTCCGTCCCAGCTTAAAACCCGTCCCAATCCTAACAAAGCATCTCTATTGGCTGGTTGCTGTTTCAAGACCTCTTCATAGAGTTGCCGTGCCTTATCATGGTCGCCACTCCAGGCCGTGACCGTTGCCAGTCCAATGGCCGCCTCAACGTCTCTTGGATTTTTATTTAATAGCTGCTTGTAAATCGCTTTAGCAGCCTCATAATCTCCATCCCAGCTTAATTGCCGGGCCTTATTGAGGTCAACAGGGCCTTGTTGCTTGTTTCCTCCTCCAAAAAACTCCTTACGTTTGGAGATGCCCGTCGCTTTAGAGGGACTTCGGGGCGATTCAACCTGGCTTGCAGGGATGGCATAAACAGAATTGGAAGGGGGAGGTAAATGTAATGAGCCAAGTGATTGAGAAATCTCGAGAGGACTGACTAATATTTTGGATTCGAAAACAGAGGGAACGCCTCCATGTTTTTTAGGATAGAGATTGATGACTAATTGATGGGGATTCTCCATCAAAAAAACATGCGGTTTCGCGAAATTGCGGGGAAGTCCTATCTGCACATCAAGGTTATGTCCGGCTTTTTTCAGCTTAACCCAGGAATCAAAGGTTTTGTACTTGCGAAATGGGCGCAGTTCAGTCGCTACATCTCTCAAC
The DNA here is from genome assembly GCA_030262715.1 of Deltaproteobacteria bacterium. Taxonomy (GTDB): domain Bacteria; phylum Desulfobacterota; class Dissulfuribacteria; order Dissulfuribacterales; family UBA3076; genus UBA3076. The sequence continues at coordinate 8,030 of JAJSZR010000069.1, read as the reverse complement.
TTTAGGAGTATTTCATTTCCCCTGATCCTGGGCCCACCAAAACTGACCTCGTCCGAAAACTGGAAAACAATGGAACAATATTTCTCGTGTCGTCCGCCCCTGACGGTTTCTAACCTGGCTTGGGGTTTGGAGGTAGTTCCTCCGGGATTTTTAGCAGGGTCTAATTCGGTGGTAGGTGAAGGAGAGGCGTTCCTTTGCTCTAAAGGGATGCGTGTTTGAACTCTGAAGGGCCGCTCTTGTGCCATGAGTGGTCTAGTGATTAGGGGATAGGGATATATCAAGAGATGGAGGAGGACAATTATCAGAAAAGACAGAAGGGCCGTAAAGGACGGTATGAGAAGGTAAGATTTTCTTGAAATTGCCTTCATCTTCCCACATTTTGTCGCTCTAACCAAGGTCGATAGCTTTCATATGAATGAATGGCAAAACCATAAAAGCTGGAAAAATTCTGTAGCTCCGTTTTCGTCTGTTGTATCACTGCCTCCAGATCTTTCAAATCTTTCTTGGCGAAGGTCAACTTTGTCGATGGCACAAAAGTCACTCGGGTTTGACCTAACACCACAACACCCTGAGAAAATTGAGGATCCCTTTTAGATCTGTCCCAATTGCCGTCCGGGATCCAATAAAGACAGACCCTTTTACTATCCAACCTCCTAAGCAAAATCTGCGAACCGCTCCCCCGCGAACCAAACTCCAGGATGGTTTCGTCAGGGAGTTCGACAGTTTCCAGACCAATAAAGACACTTTTCCCCTGCCTGGCTGCGTATTGCAACTCCGACTGGGCATGGGCGATTACCCCGTCGGCACCATAGGCCTGCGTCCGGTAGTCCATGATTCCTATGTTGTCCACGATATCGATAATCAATTCACTCATGGGCCGGCTTTCCACCTCTACTGTCGGTTCAAAAAATTTATTCCGGCTATCAAACCAAAAGGAAATATCGACACCAAAAGTCAGATTAGCCTGCCTGGCCAGGGACTGTGATGCCTTCAGTAAGGAGAGATACTGCTTCAAAACAGCTTCTTTCTGGACACCGGCAAAATTGGGCAAGAGGTAAGGCTCATTGTCATAACGAATTCCGTCAAAGCGCTCCTGGGGAGATACTTCTCGATTATATTGAATGATGCTTTGAATCGTGGCGATTACCCGTCCATGCCATTTTTTGAGAGCAAATCGGGGGTCGCCGTCCAGGGCGTGGACCCTGACGCCCGCGCGATGTAACCCTGCAATAAGTGGGCGAAACTTTGATGAGACCCAGAGGATTTCCCACTTTCCGTTCTCTTTTTTGGCCTTATAAGGTATCTGTAAAAAGAGATCCGTGGTACCCCTTGTCTTACAGAAGGTTATAAGCCTCTGTTGTTCTTCTGGATTGGTTATAACCTTTTCCGTCTCCCAGAGCCACATAGCTTTCTTTAGAGGTCGAACGAGACGCTTCGCCTCTTTTGGCCTGGGCATCTGTGCACCCCTTTTCTTTGTGAAGGCGAGGTCTTTTACAAAGACCCGTCCTCTGCCGCTCTGTTTTACTATGAAGACAAGGCTTGCCAGTTCCTTCCGATCGAGGCCCGCCGGTAATTTCGTGAGCGGAATCCATGCCTGCTGCCACTTGCTGTCTATCCTGCCAGCGGGAAGAAAAGAGGCGATATCTCCGACGACAAGGGAAGCTTCTTTCTTCTCCAACACCCTATCTGCTATCCGGAGCAGCAATTCCTCACCCCCTCTTTCCCCACGAATGGAGAAAGTCAAATAGGTAAAGGGAGTGGTGTCCAGAAAAATGCGCGTGGCAGGAGGTTCTTTAAAGTCAAAGAGGTGGAGCCAGAAACCGGCAAAGCCAGGAGCGATACGTCTATAGGAAAAAACCAGGGCTGGCGCACCATCGGGCGCCTTGCCAATGGTCACCGCCGCCTGCGAAGGGGATTTTGCAAAACCGCTGAAATAGCCACCCAGCCGATTGGTATTCCCCTGATCAAAGTGACTTATCAGAAAAAGATCTCCTTCAAAGGAAAGGGCCTGCCCTCGCGGTCCCTTCGGCTCCTTGACAACCGGCCTTTGTCTACGGATGTCATAGATAATTAGTTCCTTTCCCTCCTTTTTATGCAGGATACCGACCGAGACATACCCGATCTGTGAGGGATCTGTAAGTCCCCAGTCAGTGAGAGAGATCTCTTGTGAGAGGAAGGCACTAAGTGACGATTGGGCATGGGAAACAGAGGCAAAGAAGCAGAGAAGCAAGATATACGAAGTTACATACAATGATGCGATAGGGCTCACCATGAATGGTCCAGCAGGTTCACCATAACCTGTCATCTTATGCTTATTGAAGAACCCTGTTTCCTTCAGGGAGCATTACGTATTTGTCCGTAAAAATCGTTTTGCTCGGTCTTGAGAAACATATTATTCAAAAGCATTTTCAAATTTACCATTAACAATTGAGCATCGAAGACCAAGCATGCCATTGCCATTGATTTTCAGCCATCACGCCCCACTTCTTTTCAACCTGGTATAGCAGATAAATTTGTTTGCTGATTCAATTCCTCCGCTGCCAATGGGATAGCCGCCGATGCGGTCGCCATGATAATGAACACGACCTTTTTCCTTAAAAAAGTCCTTAGCTTTTTATCTATAGTTCCTGATCTCTTAGGGTCTTTTATGTTGAAACTTTCCCCATGTCTGATTCCTATTGAGAAAGTCAAAAAATCCTTTGATCTGAAAGGTGAGTTGGAGTTGTCGGTAGCCTACCATAGAGAGCATCGCAAAAACCATCAATTTGGAAATACTCCACACTCCGCGATATTGAAACAACGTCGAGGTTATCTTATTTTTTGCAATGCGGCCCTCGCTCCATAATCCGAGCAAGACTGCAAAGATGGATAAGAACATCCCATAGAGGATCGAGACCGTAAGAAAGAGGAGTAAAATATCGGTTTTGAGCAAACCCATAAAATAGAGAACCGGAATCGAGATATATCCGGCCATCTCCAAAAATGGGCCTAAGAATTCAAAGAGAAATTGGTAAGGCATAGCCAAGAGACCGATCTGTTTATAGCGCGGATTGAACAGCATCTTCTTGTGATAAAAAAGGATCTGGGCCAGCCCCCGGTACCAGCGGTTCCGTTGTTTTCCAAAATCTCCAATACTTTCCGGTCCCTGAGTCCAGGCTAATGGATAGGGTAGAAATATGACACGGGCGGAGATCTTTTTTTCAATCAAATAACGATGGAGGCGGACAATGATCTCCATATCCTCACAAACTGTCTCTCTGTTGCCACAATATTCCTGGACAATCTTGGAGGTGAGTCGACCGCTCAAGAAACCGCCGATATCTAGCAGGAGATCGCGGCGAAAGACAGCGAATACGCCGGAGATGATCAACAGGGAGTTAAGCACTGCGAGCCCTGTCCGACCGGCAGTAAATGACCGCATGTATTCCACTACCTGAAACATCGCCAGCCAGTTCTTAGGAAGCGCTACCTTGGCAACTCGCCCCTTTTCAATCTTGCATCCATTGACGATCGCAACCTGCCCTCCGCAGGCGGCGATGTGCTCCGGGTCTTCCACGATTTGCTGCATCACTTGAAGAAGGGCCTCCGTATCGATAATCGAGTCGGCATCCATGCAGCAGACATAGGGGGAAGTGGCAGCATTCAGCCCCGTATTCAGGGCGTCTGCCTTACCGCCGTTTTCCTTATCGATCAGGACAATACGGGTGACTGTGCTCTCATCTGGGGGACTTGCCTCATAGAACCCACGGATACTGGCGGTAGTAAGCCGCTCTTCATATCCGACATCGCGCCGGATAAACCCGAAGGCCTTGGTCAACTCTTCCAGGGTCCGGTCGGTTGATCCATCACTGACAATAATAATCTCAAAACGGGGATATTTGAGCCCCATAATTGATCGGATATTCTCCACAATCATTTGCTGTTCATTAAAGGCTGGAACCAGGAGGGCGATGGAAGGCGTCGAAGCCGATTGATAAATGATTTCAAAGTCTATAAATCCTTTGAGCCGCAGGAAAAATCGCACCTTGATCCACGCCACCAGGATTAAGAAGAAATTAATCGAGTTGTAGATGGCAGAATAGAGAATGACAATGATTTCCCAAATATAAATGAAAATCATTTTACCACCCGCACATTACGCCGCTTGACCGCCAGCCGGACTTCTTCGACAGGGTCTTGGGTCAGGGATTCAATGGCCCGCTTGATAGCAGGATCTTCAATTTGCCCCAGGACCTCAATGGCTGCCAAGCGGACGTCACTCGCTGGGTCTCCCAGAGAGTCAGCAATTTCACCTGCATAATGGGGGAGATCAAGGGCGGCGAGGAACTCGATGGCCTCTTTGCGGGCAGCGATTTGATGACTACGTCGTAGTATGCCCACAAACTGACCAAGAACTCCTTCTTTTTGCAGGCATTCCAGAATTGCCTCACGATCCCTCTTCTCGAAGTTGGGCATAATTGCCGCAACTTCTTTGGCAAGGCCGGTCACACCTGAGCGGAAGAGGTAGATCAGACTGATGAGTCTCACCTCCAAATTCTTATCTCGAGCCAGATGCCACAAAATTTGCGTGGCCCGTTCCTCTCCAGGGGGCTTCCATTTTCCCAAGAAAATCGCTATCTCGCGCCGGATTTTTTGGGAGGGGTCTTCCATGTGTTTGGCAAAGATGTCCAGAACCTCACCGTCCAACTGTTTTCCTAATCCCTGAATGGCCGCCAGGCGGATGTCCTCCTGTGGGTGGTCCAGATAGGGAATCCATTCCTGTTTTGCCAGCACCCCGGATGTAGCTGCTGCATAGGCGCTGGCACTTCGCACCTCAGGATCACCATGTTTCATGAATTGCACAAAGAGAGATGACATCTTGGGATCATTGATCTTTCCCAGGGTTTCAATCAGGCCAATGATATTCGATTGTTTTTCCGTTCCCAATAACTGGTCGGCTAGGTCGTGCCAGTCATGATGGTAAAGGCGGGCAAGAAGCCCTGCAGCCGACTTCCGAATCATCTCCTGAGGGGTATCGAGTAGTAGGATTAATTGCTTCTGCGCCCCTTCCAGATCTTTAGGACTCAATCGGTTTAACATGGATAAGACTTGAGAGCGAACCGTATCGGAAGGATCCTGGACTGCCTGTGCAATTCTAGCGAATAACGATCCCCTTTCCAGTATTGCGCCTAGGGCAGCCAGGGCAGCGGCCCGGACTCGTGGGCTGGGATCCTTGGCAAAGGCGGACTCTATCGCAGGTAAAGCGGCTTTTTCTCTCAACGTACTTAAGGCCTCTATGGCATGCAGCCGATTGTGTGCCTCATGGCTTGATTGCAAAAGCTGAATGTAATGCTCATAGCTCTTCTCACTTCTGTCACGCCAAAAGAGTTGGGGATCGAGAGAAAGAAAAGCAAAAAAACGATCTTGCACCTCCCCGGAGAGTCCCTTCAAAAATCCTTGCATGGCGGCACGTAATGGGGCCTCCTGGATCGCCCTGAAAATCTTCTGAAAGTTGGATTCGTCTTGCAAGAGGGCAAGCGCAATCAATCCCGCTGCCTGAGAGTTGATTTCGGTTGACGATTTTAGCCATTCGCAGACCCTCCTTATGATTTCTGTTTCTGACCTCTGACCTCCGACCTCTAACTTCTGATCTGCCGCGAGACAGCCAACCGCTATCGCCACGTGCTGGCAAACGGACGCATCTGGTTCGTGCTCCAGTAGCGATAGTAGATTCTCAATCACTGAGGGATCTCCACTTTTACCCAAGGCGTTCACTGCCGCTGCCCGAACCTCTTCGTTCGGATCAGAGAGGCAGACCACCAGGTCCAGAGCCACCTCCTTCCTTCTGAACCGCCCGAGGGCGCTGGCAGCCGAAGCGCGTACCATCGGCTCGGGGTCTTTCAAGAAAGTGGTCAGTAGTCCAATAGACTTCTGATCCCCGATCAACGCCAACGTGCGGGTGATCCCAATCCGGGCTCTGGGGTGTGAAGACCCCATCAGAAGATCGGTCAATTGGTAAAGCTCTTGTGTTGGCATGGCGGCCAGGGCGGCGGCGATATTATCTCGATATCCTTCATCCGCCTGTTCAAAGGCATTTGCCAAAGGGCCGATGGCCTGTGGATCCTTTAATTGACCCAGACTCTTCACGGCAGCGGCTCGCACCTCCTGGTCGGGGTCTTGGAGCGCTGCTATCAATACCTGCACCCCTTCCTTGTTGGGATAATACTGCAGGGCCAAGGCCGCTTCCCTGCGCACTTCCGGAAAGGCATCGGAAAGAGAAGAAACCAGCAATGAAGAGAGGCCTTCGGTGTGCATTTTTGCCAGGACCCTTATTGCTTCGACCCGGATCTTAAGATTCGCGTCCTGAAGGAGGGCACTTACAGTATCGGTCAGTGGATCTAACAGCGAACGAGGAGCTTTTCGTAAGGCAATTAACAAACGTTCCCGAATCGTCTCTTCTTCTTCATCCAGGGCACGGGTCAGGAGCGGTATTGACCGAGCATCAGCTAATTTTGTGAGGACCAGTAGGGCCTCTAGGCGCGATGCCCACTCGGTATCTCTTTGAGCAATCTCCGTTAATGCCTCAAAGATGCGTGGACTTATCCCTTTTGACAAGATGCGACAGAGGCGGATTCGCACCGGTAATTGGGGGTGTGTAAGAGAACGAGCCAGTGTCTCCACAACACCGGCCCTGGCGACTTGTGTAAGAAGCTCAAAGGCACGCTGCCACTTTTCTCCCCCCAGGTCTTCAATCCAGGTTGCCAGGGCACCCATTCGCTCTAGGGCAGCCGCGGCTTGAGCGGCTGCCTTTTTAGATTCGCCCTGCAACACCTCGAGAAAGAAGGGGATCACCTTTTCTCCCATCTTTTCCAAGGACTCCATGGACCGCTGCCGGGCAGCGTAATCCAGATCAGCCAGACCTTCTTTCAAAGTGGCAAGTGCTCGATCATCACCAATACTCCCCAGGGCCTCAGCGGCCGCATCGCGCACCAGTTGGACTGGATCTTCCAGCAACATCTTGCTCAAGAGATGCACTGCCTGATGAGCACCCAAATGCCCCAGGGCCAGTGCCGCTTCAGAGCGTACCTTGGGAGAGTGGTCGCTCAAAGCGTTTAGTAAAATAGAAGTGGCACGATGCGTTTTTAACCCCCTTAGAATCCTTGTCGCCCAGAAACGTTGTGCTTCCCGTTTGGAAGAGGAGAGGACCTTCATAAGAGGTTGTAAAACCGCTTCTCCAAACTGCGCCAGGGTATCGGCCAGGGATTGGCCGGTGACCGGATCCGGAAGTCCTAACGCCTCAATCAAAGGTTCAATCGCCCGTTCGTCGTGAATCTTTCCTAAAGCCTGCATGGCCACACTCTTGACCTCATGGGTTTCATTGGCATCTTGCAACGAGGTGAGCAGCGGCCAAACAGCTTGGGCATGGCCTATTTGTCCCAATTTTTCCGCGGCATTAGCTCTCTCCGACCAGCTTTTTGCCTCTCGTAATGTCTTGATATGATGTTCAATGAACCCAAGATGATCGTAGATTCCGGCAAGCTTTTGCCGCACAGGTGTGGACAACCCCTGAGATCCAAAATCATCCAAGATGCTTTCAACGAGGGGGAGCGGAAATGACTTTTTGAGTTCCAGGGCAAGGGGGAGGAATTTTTCCACCTTCAGGTGTCCGATAAGGGATAGACAACGCTCTCGCTGCTTATGCCAACGTCGCCTTTTGAGAAACCTGACTGCTTCACGAATCAGGACGAGAAAGATTATGGCGCAGATTGCAGCACCCAAGAAAGGAATAAGTTGCCAAAGAAGTTCTGCCATAAGGGGATTACACCTTTATTTCCAAATAGCCCTGGATTTTTTGAATAAGCATTTCCATTTCGAACGGCTTAGTCACATAATCATCGGCGCCGCTTTCCTTTCCCCAAAATTTGTCGCTCTCCTGGACCTTGGCCGTTAGCATGATTATCGGTATGTCTTTGTATTTTTCGTCAAATTTTAGTAGACGGCACACTTGGTAGCCATTTATCTTGGGCAACATAATATCCAGGAGGATGAGA
>JAJSZR010000068.1 GCA_030262715.1 Deltaproteobacteria bacterium | reverse complement strand
GTTTTGGGGGTCATTATGGAAGTGAAAATTGGGAACGCAATTGATTAGCTTGACTTACTCTTTCGTTCTCCTTGTAATTGCCTTGGAAATGGCAGACATAGAAACTCCGAGCTGTCGGGCCACTTCTCATTTTGAGAAAATCACGAGCAGCAATCACCCGGTATCGCAAGGCCTCTTTACCTGGATGCGGCCTGTGGAAGGTGGCTTTGCCGGAAACCGGGTCAGCGAAGACGGCATCCAGAGTTCTTCGATGGTTCCTGTTCAGCACCCGTTTCACAGCCAACAGCTTGGCGTAGAATGAGTGGGTTAGTCCTAAATTCAAGGATTGACAGATTGAATTAAAAAGGCTATTATAGCTATTATCATATGGACAACATAGTAAGGAAGGCAAATTGAAATGATTCGGGTCAACATATCCGAGGTCAAAAACCGACTTAGTTATTATCTCAGGTTAGTGCGTGGAGGGCAGCAGATTGAAATTCTTGACAGAAAGACCCCTTTGGCCAGAATAATACATGTTTCAAAGGCAGAAACCGAGAACCGTGAAACCCCTTGGATTAAAGAGATGGTGGGGCTTGGCATAGTTTCATCGCCTGTAAAAGACGGGTTCCCGGCAGAATTCTTGGACAAAGAGAAGGTAACTTTACCGCAAGCAAAGGGCAAAACATCTGCCCTCAAAGCCTTGCTGGAAGAAAGAAATAGCGGGCGATGAAGTTCTGGGATTCCTCGGCAATGGTTCCACTGATAGTGGATGAAGAAGAAACTGATTACTGTCTCAAGACCTTATCTGATGATCAAGAGATGCTGATCTGGTGTTTAAGCAAGGTGGAAGTTATCAGTGCCCTGTGTCGGCTGGTTAGAGAAAAGTCGCTTTCTGAGGATGAATTCCAGAAGGCAAAGAAGCGATTGAATGATCTTATCGAGCGTGTCTATGAGGTAAAAGTAATTCAAAAAGTAAGAGACAGGGCATTGAGGCTGCTGGAGGTTCATCGGCTGCGCGCAGCCGATGCCTGCCAACTTGCCTCTGCTCTGGTAGCCACTCAGGAAGAGCCTGACAGACTGGCAGTGATTTGTTTCGATCAACGACTCATGAGAGCTGCCATCAAAGAAGGGTTCGTTGTGAATCCGGACAGGAATTCTATTTTGCGAGGTAATTGAACGTCTATAATAATTCGTAACTGTTTACGGGGTTACACGCCAGAGTTTTACCGCAACCCACCGAACTGTAGGCGTTTACAGGGTGCTGCAGATGCGAGGCAGAGGGTATGCAGACGTACTTCCCGTACTTCAAGTGCCCGACAACAAAGCAGATGCGGTGCCCTGTGAACGCTTACAATAATTCTCATTCAGGCAGCCGCAAATCCTCTATATTTTGTATGCTGTTGGCCTCCATGTAGTCCCTGATACCGGCCAGCACGTCCTCTGCGGTGTCTGGCCGTACGAGTGTGGCCGTTCCGATTTCAACCGCCTTTGCACCGGCCATCAGGAATTCAAGTGCGTCATCCGGGGTGCTGATACCACCGATACCGATTACAGGGATGTCCACAGCTCGTACTACCTGCCAGACCATGCGCAGGGCAATGGGTTTGATCGCCGGGCCTGAGAGTCCTCCAAATACGTTTCCCAGGGCCGGACGCCTGGACTTTATATCTATGGCCATACCCAGCAGTGTGTTTATGAGAGAAATGGCGTCTGCCCCTGCGGAGGCCACCTCACGGGCAACTTCGGTGATATCTGTCACATTTGGTGAGAGCTTTATTGTAACAGGAAGGCCTGTGGCCTTCTTAACTGCATAAGTGACATTTGCCGCAGCCTCAGGGTCTGTGCCGAATGCGATACCGCCTGCCTTTACATTCGGACATGAGATGTTTACCTCAATGGCATTGACACCCTCTGCCCTGTCGAGCTTTTTTGCAATTTTAGCGTATTCTTCAACTGATTCTCCCAGGACGTTGATGATAAGAGAGGTCTTTACTTTCCTCAGCCATGGGAGCTTGTCCCTGAGAAAGATATCTATTCCCACATTTTCAAGCCCTATGGAGTTCAGAAGGCCGCACGGGGTCTCCACCAGGCGGGGAGGGGGGTTCCCCGGACGGGGTCTGATGGAAATGCCTTTTACTATAATTCCACCTAACTGTTCCAAATCAAGAAGATCGTTTAATTCCGCCCCATAACCACAGGTACCTGAGGCGAGTAAGACCGGATTTTTGAGTATCAGGGAACCGATATTGATTGAGAGATTTGGTGATTTGGTGATCACTGGCTGTACTCCCAATGTACTTGATCTGCGTCAAATACCGGTCCTTCCTGGCACACGTGCAGAAAGCCCTGGCTATCTGATTTCGGAACGGCACAGCCCAGGCACAGCCCTAAGCCGCAAGCCATAGCAGCCTCCAGTGAGACCTGGCAAGGGATATTCCTTTTGCGGGCCATATAATAGACGGCCTTCATCATAGGCCATGGCCCACAGGTATAGATCTGCGCCATGCCTGTGATTTCCCGGAGCGTTTGAGCCAACAGGTCCGTTACCATTCCCTTTTGCCCGAGGCCTCCGTCCTCGGTTGCAACATGAAAATTTTGGGTAAGTCTTGAGAAGTCCTCAATGGTCGGAATTCCCGAAGCATTTCCAGCCCCGAGCAAGATGATGAGTTTACCAGATTGCTTAAGCCTCTCTGCCAGAAGGAGCAAAGAGGCAATACCGAGCCCTCCGCCTACCAGTATACAAGGATGGTCATAGATCAACCTGAAGCCCTGTCCCAGAGGTCCCAGCACCCTGACTATCTCTCCGGGGCGCCGTTTTGAGAGCAGGCGGGTGCCTTTGCCGACTTCTTTGTAAAAAAAGCTTATCTGTCCGTTTGCCCGGGTTTTGTATATGGAAAGGGGGCGGCGAAGCAGAGGGTCCCTGCTATGATTGTACTTAACCTCAAGCATGCAAAACTGCCCCGGTTTGGCTGAATCCTGAATTGCAGGGGCCTTGACCGTAAGCAGGAAAATGCCGTGGACGAGCTGTGTCTGTTCTATAATCCTGGCAGGTATGTCGAACCTGGGCATCAGACCTTCCAGATAAGAGAAATGGCTGTTGCGGTAAACAGGATTATGCTTATAGCCCCGTTAAAGGTGAAAAAAGCCATATTCATCCGGGAAAGGTCACTGGGGTTCACTACCAGCCTTTGCATTACCAGGAGCGCAAAGGTGGCCAGCAGGCCGGAATAATATATCCAGTTGAGATGTGCCTGAAAGCCCACTGAAATAAAGGCGATAAAGGCCACCAGATGGAATAGGCCTGAAATCCAGAAGGCCTTCTTTATTCCCCACCTTGCAGGTATTGAATGCAGGCCTTGTTTTCGGTCAAAATCATAGTCCAGGCAGCCATATAACGCGTCGAATCCTGCTACCCAGAAAAGAACGCCTGTGCTAAGAATCAAAGGAAGGAATTCTACACTTCCTTTTACTGCAATCCATCCGGCCATAGGGGCCAGGCTCAAGGCCAGGCCCAGAAAGAGGTGGCACATAGAGGTGAACCTCTTGGTATATGAGTAGCTGAGCACTACAGCCAGGAAAACCGGGGAGAGCAGGAATGCCAGTCGATTCAGTTCATAGGCTGACAGGAAGTAAATCCCCGAAGCAACTATTACCATGATCCAGGCATCCCTTGCCCTGACAGTCCCTTTGGGAAGGGCCCTCTCCTTTGTGCGGGGATTTTTTGAATCAAAGGGGATGTCAACTATACGGTTGAAACCCATTGCAGCCGTCCTGGCTCCAACCATAGCTACAAGAATCCACAGGGATGTCCACAGGTCAGGTGGTCCTCCAGCAGCCAAAAAAGCACCCAGGTATGCAAAGGGCAGGGCAAAGATAGTGTGCTCGAATTTTATCATTTCGAGCAGTATCCGGACCTTTAGAATTGGTGATTTGGTGATTTGGTGATTTGGTGTATTTTCAGCGGAATCAATCAATTCCATGCCACCTCTTAAGGCCGTCTACCCTGAGTCCCATGAATTCTGCCAACCTGCCGGCAAAGAATGATGCCATTTCGTCAATATTTCCAGGCTGGTGATAGAAACTGGGCATTGCAGGATATATTACAGCCCCGGCCTTTTCTGCCAACAGCATATTTTGTAAGTGGATTCGATTCAAGGGGGTCTCTCTGGGAACCAGGATAAGGGGCCTTCGTTCCTTCAGGAAACAGTCGGCCGCCCTGTGGATCAGGTTCTGGCTGAATCCGTGAGCTATGGATGCCATTGTCCCCATAGTACAGGGCAAGATTACCATAGCTTTCCATCTGCTCGAACCACTGGCAGGGGCAGCAGCCAGGTTGTCCGGACTGTAAACTGTATGTGCCATCCGGATCAGGGCCTGGAAGCCATCTTCCTTGATCTCAATTTTGGAGACCTGTTCCCCGGTACTGGATACGATGAGATGGACCTCCTGGCCCAGGTCTCTCAAGATTTCGATGAATTTAAAGCTGTAGATAGACCCACTGGCCCCGGTGATTGCGAGAAGAATAGGATCCCGGTTTTCATCCTTTATCATATCTTCAGCCCCAGCTTTGACCACAGCTTGTCAACCTTTTTAATGATTTCAGTATCCATTTCTATCACATCCGGCCACTGTCTTGTGAATCCTTCTTCTGCCCACTTTCTGGTGCAGTCTATACCCATCTTGCTTCCATAAAGGGGGAGTGGTGCTGCATGATCAAGGGCATCTACAGGCCCGTCCGTGAAGACTATGTCCCTTCTGGGGTCTATGTTGTTGCCCAGGCGCCACAATACCTGGGACAGGTCCTGTACGTCCACTTCTCTGTCAAAGATAAAGATTATCTTGCAAAACATCATCTGGCCGAGGCCCCAGAGGGCATGCATTACTTTGCGGGCATGGCCGGGATAGCGCTTATCAATGGATACAAAGGCCAGGTTGTGGAATACGCCCTCAAGAGGGAGATTCATGTCCACAATTTCAGGTAAAGTCTTTTTAATCATGGGAAGAAAGAGGCGTTCCGTGGCCTTTGCCATGTAGCAGTCTTCCTGTGGAGGTTGGCCGACAATGGTGGCCGGATAGATGGCGTCTTTTCTGAGGGTCATGCAGGTTACATGAAAGACCGGGTATTGGTCAGCCAGGGAGTAATATCCGGTATGGTCACCAAAAGGGCCCTCGGTCCGCCGTTCTTCAGGTTCGACATATCCCTCAAGAACTATCTGAGATGAGGCCGGGACCTCCAGGTCCACGGTCAGGCATTTTACAAGCTCGACCGGCTCTTCCCTTAGAAATCCTGCAAAAATACATTCGTCCACGTCGTCAGGAAGCGGAGCGGTTGCCGCATAGGTCATGGCCGGGTCAGGCCCTATAGCGACCGCAACTTCAAGCCGCTGTCCCATGCGCTCGGCAACCCTGTAATGATGCGCTCCACCCTTGTGGGTATGCCAGTGCATGCCTGTTGTTTTTTTATCAAAGACCTGCATGCGGTACATGCCGACGTTTCTGATTCCGGTCTCCGGATGGCGAGTAAAGACCAAGGGCAAGGTTATGAAAGGACCTCCGTCCTCTGGCCAGCAGTGAAGCACCGGCAGGCGAGTCAGGTCAACTTCCTCAACTTTGTATACAATTTTTTGACAGGGGGCTTTTTGGACAGTTTTGGGAAACGCGTTTTTCAGCCGTTTGAGCTTGGGTATTACCTTTAGTTTTTTTAAAAGGGTGTCGGGTGCCTCTGCCTCGAAAAAGTCCAGGATTTCATTGCCAAGGGAGTCGAGGTTGGGAACTTCCAGGGCCATGGACATTCGTCTATAGGATCCAAAGGTATTCATAAGGACAGGCATATCGAATCCAGGGACGTTTTCAAAAAGGAGTGCCGGTCCGAACAGTTTGCAGACCCTGTCAGTAATCTCTGTTATCTCAAGGACCGGACTCACAGGCTCTTTGATCCTGACAAGTTCCCCATGTTTCTCAAGCTTCTTGATAAAATTCTGAAGATCGCAATAGGCCATAGCTTTTACCTGCTTTTCATTATTATCCAAAACAACTTGATAGTATAGGAATTTATATTTTAAGTCCTGCCGTAGGCGGCTAATTTAAATCCAATGATCTAGGCATTTATTAAATCCAGTGTTAAGTCAGAGGTGCTTCTGGCTATTTTTTCACAAAAATGGCTGTTTTTGGACTCATTGGCCTTACTAAGGATTTCAGTACAATCCGTGCTTCCGAATCGAGATACAAATTCTCTGTATAGCTTGCTAACACGAAGGCTGGCCCTGAAAGACGGGTGAAGCTCTTCATGTTGAAAGACCTTGCTTCCCTGTTGCATGGCAACCAATCCTGTCCTGAGGAGCCTGACAGGCTTTGTGCTTCGCGGTTCTGTTCCGTAAGTTATGCCAAGCGCCAGGACCCCGCCAATTAAGGCGCCGCATATATCGCCCTGAAATGCTATCCCCCCTGAAAATCCCTGGGAAATCTTCAGAATGGAAGCCAGGTTAAGATTGAGTTGGGATTCAATTCGTGACAGGACGGCACTTGTACAATGAAACCGCCCTGTATCGAAAGGTGGCCTGATCTGATGTCTGTATTCTGAAGGAAGGACTCCATCAGGCATTTGAATTATATCAAAAACAGATTCTATTGAGTTGAAAACCAATTTGAGGCATATGATTCCTTTAAGGAAAAAGCGCCTGATGTCATAACCTTGAGTAAATTTTAAGCCGATTATATCCTTGCATTTGCTGCTACCAGAATGCATTTTAAATCTCCGGTAGTACTCAGCACAATCACGGTATAAACTGTGGCAGTCATCATCTTGGTAAAATAAGCCCAGAGACAAGATTCCTCCTGTGAGGGAACCACACGTATCTCCCTCGTGACCAATACCACCACCCAGGCCCGTAGCCGCTTTTAATATTTGCCTGTCTTCTAGACCTAGAAGCCGTTCTGTTGCCAGAAGCACAGCCTGGGCTCAGTTGGCTCCACCAAGGATATATCTTACAGATTCAGAAAAGGCCTTATGTGTCTTAAATCTTTGCATTGATTTTAGCACTTTAGAGGTTTAAAGCCGTGAAAATCCGTTCTGCGTTATCACTTCATTTCTGGTCACGTAGAGGAATTGTCTCAATTTCGGAAATTGACTCCTTACTGTATGGGGAGACCTGAAAAATCAATGTGGTCTTGTAGTTCAGATGATTACACTCGAGAACCTCTTTACCATAGGCCTGTCTTTTGAAAGAAAACCGAATAAACCATATTCCTTGGCGTGTGATGGGCACACTGAACCTGCCTCCTTCCACCTCGGTTTCCTTGTGATAATAGTCCTCTCCCTCTGTCGAATAACCATTGAATGTGGCAACCCATTTGCCCGTGCCTTCAAACCTTTTGCCTTTGAATAAGACCTCAAGATGCAGATCGTCACCTGCTCTCAGTTTGCTCGGGTCCTCAAGAGGTGACAACTCCAATTGGAAACCAGCCGGACCTGGAATGCCATGAGAAGGCTCTTCACATACCACATATGTCTTTGTTGATTGAATGGTCAGAAAGCTGAGTATGATATCTTCAGCTTGGGGCAACTCGGTCTTTGCTTTCGTTGCGTGGTGTGTCTTACCATCCTTATCCTTGTAGACTGTGTAATAGCCGGAATTGGTTTCGGCAGCAAGGCAATATGTGCCTACTTTATCGTATTGCACAAGATAGGAGTGCAAGCTCTTCCCTTTTCTTATATGTTTCTCCTTGCAACCGCTCGCAGGATCAAAGACCTTGATGTAGTGGAGCTTGTCACCCGAGATGGCATCATCCAGCGGAAGGTAATGGCCCCAGCCAAAAAACATAGGCTTGGTAAGGCCTTTTTTTACCCTATAGCGGGATGACTGTATCCAGAGGGTGTGGCCAAAGGCAGCCTGAGATACGAGAGCGATCATGACCGCAGCCGCAACGCAACCAAAGAATCCCGGACTAAAAACCTGATAGACGATATGACCCTTCGACTTTATCATCCTTGCTCCCTCATATGATCTTTTCCAGTAAGCGTTCACAGGGCACCGCATCTGCTTTGTTGTCGGGCACTTGAAGTACAGGGAGTACGTCTGCGTACCCTCCGCCTCGCATCTGCAGTACCCTGTAAACGCTAACAGTTCAGTGGGTTGCGGTAAAACGGGCGTTGTAATCCCGTGAACGGTTATCTTTTCCGGATAGCTGTAAATGTCAATGTACATATCTCCTGTAAAGGTATCAACCCAGAATCGGTTCGGTTTAATGGTAAAATAGAGATTGCCTGCCTTACTAGGATGTTTTATTGTCATAATAGCTGAGGGAGATAAAAAATGGAAAAATTCTCAAAGTCGGGACGCTATTGGCTTTTTATAACTGCCCTGATCTGTGTTTTCGTAGTTATAGGCACCTATCAAGCACATCAACTTGCCTCTGCCAGGGAAAACGGAACTTACGAACAACTCAAAATCTTTAGTTCTGTTCTCGATCTGGTACAGCGCAATTATGTTGAAGAGATCCCGCCCCAGAAACTCATTTATGGTGCAGTACAGGGCATGCTTAAATCTCTTGATCCACACTCTTCTTTTATGAAGCCTGAGGACTACAAGGAACTTCAGATCGAGACCAAAGGCAGTTTCACTGGCATAGGTATAGAGATCAGCCTCAAAGACGGCATACTGACAGTCGTGTCCCCTATAGAGGGTACACCGGCATACAAAGCGGGTCTGAAGGCCAATGATAAAATTCTCAAGATAGAGGACAAAACCACTAAAGACATGACCTTGATTGAGGCAGTAAAGCTTCTAAGGGGTGCCAAAGGGACCGACGTCACTATCTCCATATACCGTGAGGGATGGAGACGGCTTAAAGACATAACCCTGACAAGGGACGTAATCCCCATAAAAAGTGTGCGATCCAGGATGCTGGAAGATGGCTATGGTTATATACGTATTAGTAACTTCCAGAACAAGACTACTTTTGAACTCAAAAAGGCCTTAAGAGAACTGGAAAAGGACAAAGTCCTCAAGGGCCTGGTTCTTGATCTGCGAAGCAATCCTGGTGGATTACTCGACCAGGCTGTAAAAGTAGCTGACGTATTTCTGAAAAAGGGACTTATTGTTTACACAGATGGCAGGATCAAAGAACAAAAAATGCGTTTTGAGGCCCATCCGGACAAGCATTCTCACAATTACCCCATTGCAGTATTGGTCAATGAAGGAAGCGCCAGTGCTTCTGAGATAGTTGCCGGGGCCTTACAAGATCATAAGAGGGCAATAATTTTAGGGATCCGGACCTTTGGTAAGGGATCGGTCCAGACCATCATCCCTCTTGAAGACGGATCTGCAGTACGACTTACCACAGCCAGGTACTACACACCTAACGGCAGATCCATACAGGCAAAAGGTATAGAGCCTGACATAGAAGTACCTTATACGCCCCTGAAAAAAAGAAAAGAAAAGGATGAAATCTTCCATTTCCCGACAGAACGCGACCTAGAGGGCCACTTGCCAAGTGAAGATGAGGCAATCGAAGATGAGCTTAATTCTGTAAAAGATAAAAAAGATAAGCCAGAAGCTGTCGACTCCGAAGTTGACAATGAAGAAACACAGCCGCCTCCTATGGATAACCAGTTAGAAGAAGCAGTTAGAATATTAAAGGCGTGGGGTATATTTAAACAAGTTACCTCTGCGAAAGCTGTAAGGTGATACAACACGCTCTTTTTCAAGCCTTTTATACTCTACACGGTCACAAATTGCGCTTTTTTGAAGATGTCATTCCGGCGAAAGCCGGAATCCAGTGATTTAGATATGTTCTGGATGCCGGATCAAGTCCGGCATGACGGTCTTGGGACTCTTTAGTGGTAAAAGGCACGATAGAGAAATCTCAAATTATGACCTTTTACAGTATAAATGGCTAAATCTCGCTCATCGAGGAACAAAACCCGCAAAAAGAATATCGCAAGACGTTCTCCAGGTCTGTTGTGGCCTATAATAGCCTTAGGAATAACCGGAGCAGTTGTAGCTCTTTTATATTTGCTTCCTCTGCCCCTGGGCACCGGACCAGAAGTGCGCCCGCCCTTTGAAGAGTTTGATTCCGCGCCACCAGTTTCCAGTCCTTCCAAAACATCAAGACCTGAAAGCACAGCCTCTATGCCTTTAGTAGCTATACTTATAGACGACATGGGCTATAACCGTCGCATTAACAATGAGTTTCTGAAATTAGAGGCCCCTCTTTCCTTTTCCTTTCTCCCAACTGCACCTCATACGCCCAAGCTGGCCGAAAAGGCCAAGGACCTCGGCAAAGATGTCTTAATACATCTGCCTCTGGAGCCTATTAACAGTGCAATTGACCCTGGTCCCGGCGTCCTGCGTCTGAGTATGGACTTTGACTCCATGTTACAGATGCTCAAAAAGGACCTGGATGCTGTGCCTGGTGCAATCGGAGTAAATAATCACATGGGCTCTAAATTCACTGCAAATAAAAGAGGCATGGAATTAATTCTTACTGAAATAAAGCGACGCGGTCTTTTCTTTGTTGACAGCAGGACTACCCATGACAGTGTAGCCTATGTAACTGCCAGATCTATGGGGATACCGGCTGCTGAAAGGGCTGTGTTTCTGGACCACGACACTCAAAAGGAATCCATCAGAAGGGAAATCAAGAAAATGGTGAGACTGTCTATGGAGAATGGATGTGTCCTTGCCATAGGGCATCCGACATCTAATACATGGAAAGTTTTGTATGAGGAGCTACCAAGGGTAAGTAAACACGTCAGGATTGTTCCGGTTCATAAGATTCTTGTTTCCCAATAGAGCTCACCGTGCATCTCTTTCATCACGATTACTTGGAAATGACAAAATGAAATACGGAGAAAAAGAGATAAGAAAGGCCGAGCTTGAATCATGGCCGAATCCATGCCCTGAACGTGACTATACCATAGAGATAAGTTTTCCGGAATTCACCTGCCTTTGCCCAAGGTCAGGATATCCTGATTTTGCAACCATAAGGATAACCTATATACCGGACCGGTTTATAGTAGAACTGAAATCTCTAAAACTCTATCTTAACGGCTATAGAGATCAATACGTTTCGCACGAAGAAGCCACCAACAAGATCTTCTCAGACCTGACGGAGGTCCTTTCCCCCCGCACTATCAAGGTGGAAGGTGACTTTCATCCAAGAGGTAATGTCCACACAGTGGTTAAGGTGGAAGGAGGCGTCAATGCCAAAGGGACAAGGAAGCGGAAATCCCTGCCTGAGTCTGGGAAAACATGATTCAGAACATCGAAAAAGCATTAAGGAAATACTGGGGCTATGAGGATTTTCTGCCATTGCAGAAGCAGCCTGCAATGAGGCCCGTCAAATTGAGGCATTGCGTCTGACACACTGCTTTTTTTTGGAGCGATCACCACAACCGGGACATTGACATTATTTTCTTTATGGCATATTATATGCCATATAATCGAAAGCAATAAAGGGAGGGAAGTATGGGGACTTCAAAAACTGCAACGGCACGTGCATTGCTCGATCCTGAGATAAAAAAGCAGGCGGAGGAAATCCTGCGCGGACTGGGTTTGTCCGTATCGCAGTCCTATGAATTGTTTTACCGGCAGGTTATTGCCCAGAGGGGGCTGCCGTTCGAGCTGCATATTCCCAATGAAAAGACCATGAAGGCCATTGAAAATTCGCGCCGGGGTCGTGGTAAAACCTTTTCGTCAACAGATGAGCTTTTTGAAGATTTAGAGATTTAGCTGTGCGGTCCATCAGGCGCGACACCCGGTTTAAAAGGGATGTGAAGCTCCTTGCTAGGCGCGGCAAAAATATGGATAAGCTGAAACAAATCATTCATCTTTTGGCCAACGCTGAAAAATTGCCTGCCCGGAACAAAGATCACCAACTCAAAGGGACGCTGAAGGATTGCCGGGAATGCCATGTCGAACCTGATTGGCTGCTTTTATACCGGATTGAAGGCAGCGAACTCTGCCTGGTTCGCACTGGCTCACATGCAGACTTGTTTGGTTGATTAGGGATACTCTCCAGGGGACATTATTGACTAGTATTGCGATATCCACTGGTATCGATCAGCGCCAGTAACTCCTCTGTTTTTTTCTGCATCAAGTTGACATCCTCTCTGGATTCTACGTTCAGGCGTAATACCGGCTCGGTATTGGAACAGCGTAGATTGAAGCGCCAACCATCAAACTCCATGCTTATACCGTCGGTTTCATCTATGCTATGGGCCTGAGGTTCATAGACCTCTCGTGTGCGGGCAATAGCAGCTACAGGATCATCCAGTCTCCGGTTGATCTCACCACTGGCCGGATACATGGCCATACGTTCATCAAGCATGGCGGACAGTGGTTGTTCCTTCTGACTCATCAGTCCTGCAATCAATAGCCACGGGATCATACCGCTGTCACAATAGGCGAAATCCCGAAAGTAATGATGAGCGCTCATCTCGCCACCATAAACCGCGTCTTCAGACCTCATACGTTCCTTCATAAAGGCGTGCCCGGTCTTATTCTGTATGGGTATGCCGCCTGCACGGGTCACGATATCAATTGTATTCCAGGTCAACCGTGGGTCGTGGATAATCTTCTCCCCTGGTTTTTTGGCCAGAAATGCCTCAGCCAGCAGACCTACAATGTAATAGCCCTCGATAAAACGGCCTTTTTCATCAAAAAAGAAACAGCGGTCAAAATCCCCATCCCAGGCAACACCCAAATCGGCCCCTGAAGAGAGAACGGCCTTACTGGTAACTGAACGGTTCTCCGGCAACAGTGGGTTTGGGATGCCGTTGGGAAAGGTCCCGTCAGGTTGGTGCTGGATCTTAATGAACTCAAAAGGCAAATGGGGCTCTAGGGCATCCATCACCGGACCTGCGCAGCCGTTACCTGAATTGATCACGATTTTGAGTGGTTTGAGTTCTGCTATATCCACATAGTGCAACAGATGCCTGATGTAGTCAGGCTGGTTGGCCAATGGCCTGCGCTGTCCTGATATTTCCGCCTGGGAAAATAATCCCTGTTCTGCCATTCGGCGGATGTCATGAAGACCGGTGTCGCCGCTTACAGGACGTGCTTCTTCCCGAACCAGCTTCATGCCGTTAAAATCCCTGGGGTTGTGGCTCGCGGTTACCATGATTCCGCCATCCATATGATGGTGAAAGGTGGCAAAGTATACTTCCTCTGTGCCACACAGACCGATATCGAATACGTTCACGCCGCTTTCCATCAGGCCCTGGCTGAGGGCATCACAAATAGACTCGCTGGAGAGTCGAACGTCACGTCCTACGACAACCTGTTCAGGCTTGAGAAATTCGGCATAACTCCGGCCAATACGAAAGGCAATCGCCTCATTCAATTGATCAGGGATGCGGCCACGTATATCATAGGCCATGAAACATACAAGATCACCGCCCATATATATCCTCTAACCTTATGATGTCGTCCTCTCCCAAATAGCTACCGGTCTGAACCTCTATCAACTCCAGGGGAATCACCCCCGGATTTTCAAGACGATGATTTACTCCCAACGGGATATAGGTGGATTGGTCCTCTGCCAGTAATAACACCTCATCG
>JAJSZR010000067.1 GCA_030262715.1 Deltaproteobacteria bacterium | reverse complement strand
AATAACTATGAAGAGATTGTCTTTGATTTTGCAGGAACACCTATAAATACTCCAAAAGATTTTATTTTTGAACACTACAAGACTTTATTTAAATGGGATTTTAAGAATTCTCCTTTAATTGAAGAATCAAAAGATGAACAAAAGAAAAGGATAATTTTTGCAAGAAACTGTGATATCAAGGCCATTAAACTTCTAGACAACTGGTTTGGAAAAAATCCAAAAGATGATATATATAAAAAATTCAGAGAAAATCTGTTGATTATTCATTTGGGATGTTCAAAAATAGGGTCGTTCTGTTTTTGCAGTACTTTTGATATCTCTCCCATTGAAAAGTTTGATTTTGATATGCAGATCCTATTTTTTAATGCAGATTTAATATTGCAGGTAAAAAATAAAATAATGCAATTGCCACAATATTTAAAAAAGATAGAAAATATAGAGATTGATACTGAAACAAAAAAATATAATATAGAAAATATTAAAAATATTGCCGACATTCAAGGTAACAATATTTTATATGATGAGATAGATAGAAGATGCCAGGTTTGCGACGGATGTACTTTTCTTTGTCCTACATGTAGCTGTTTTGATGTAGCTGATTTTGGCGATGAGACAAGCGGAGAGAGGATAAGAATGTGGGATTCATGTCTTTTTGAAAGTTTTACGAGAATGGCAAAAGGGTATAATCCACTACCAACAAAAAAAGAGAGGTGGTCACATAGGCTCTCTTGCAAACTGTTATTCAATGAAAGAAGCTGTATAGGATGCGGCAGATGTGATATGTCGTGTCCAGGGAATATAGGGATGTCATCAATTTTATCCATATATCAAAAGGATGAGAGATGAGCATATATACACCTATACCGGCAAAAATAGTAAAAATCAGTCAACCTTTTGGATATGTAAAAATTTTTAAAATATTGCCTCAAAAGCCTATATGGTTTGAACCAGGACAGTTTATTATGCTCTCTTTGTTTCCTGATGGTGAAGCAGCATTTACACCTTGTTCAAAAATAGATGAAGATGGAAGTTTTGAAATAGCGGTTAATCTTGTCGGAAAGCTTACAAAAAAACTCCATAACATCAAAGAACATACATATGTAGGAATTAGAGGCGGATTTGGGATAGGTTTTCCTGTAAAAAAGATGTTAAATTCCAAAAATGTCATAATAATTGCAGGAGGTATAGGAGTAGCCCCTCTTAGATATCTTGTGCATGTATTACTATCTTATAATAATCATCCTAAGATATATTTTTCTTACAGTATACACACTCCTTCAAAACTATTATTTGCCAATGAATTTAAGGGATTGGATATAGAGAGCCATATTTTAGTCAGCCATCCTAACAGCAGATGGAGAGGAGAGGTCGGAAGGGCTACTGATATTTTAGAAAAATTACAAGATGTTTGCAAAAATTCAACTTTAGCAGTATGTGGACCTCCTCCTATGTTTTTAACGGTAGAAAAGATTGTAAAATCAATGCCAATTGATACAAAAAATATCTTTTTTTCATTAGAAAGAAAAATGAGATGCGGTG
This sequence comes from Deltaproteobacteria bacterium, assembly GCA_030262715.1. Lineage (GTDB taxonomy): Bacteria > Desulfobacterota > Dissulfuribacteria > Dissulfuribacterales > UBA3076 > UBA3076. Next base: position 12,007 of record JAJSZR010000067.1, on the reverse strand, counting down.
TAGGAAAATGTGGACATTGCTATATGGGTTCTATTCAAACATGTACTGAAGGTCCCGTAATCTCTTTAGATGAGATTGAAAGAAAACATCTCCATATATTTAGAGAGTATGAGCCATTTTTAACTAAATTTAGAGAAGGAAAGAGGCACCCTTAAAATGATAGGAATGTATATATGTATATGATAATATTTTTAGTCTGCAAGATACCAAAGAACATATAGAAAACAAATAAAGAGTTATCGCTATAAATAAAGCATTGCGGAATTTTCTTCTAAATCGGGTAAAATTGCATAAAGCTACCAAAGAAGAGCTTTATGACGACCTTCCTGACTGGTTTGATTTTGACATAGTTTTGGTTAGCGCGGGGTATGATCTAATGAAGGATGAATTGATTTCGACTGCCCAAATAACATTTGACGGATTTAGAGAACTCATTAGAAAAATAGTTAAATTTGCAGGAGATAAACCGACTGCCTTTTTGCTTGAAGGCGGATATAAGGGGACAGTAAGGGACATCCTTCTATGTTGAGCATTTGGGTGTCTAACAAGCACAAGTTCCCTGTTGGGGCTTTAACAGCTCCTAAAAAAAGGTCCGGCGGATCTCTCACTATAGGCGAACCCTGAATCTTATCGAAACATACGTTATCAGCACTGAAGAGGCAAAAAGGCCTCACTTGCTGAGCTGTTGTAAAAATTAAGATCATAGATGAGAAGGTTGTTTTTAGAATTGACATTCCATACTTTTCGTTTCTAGTAAGAACGCACAAAGTGCAAGCCTGAAGCCCTTCGTTAAAAACGCCATTTGTGGCTGTGCGAAGTATAGAAATTACACGAAAGGAGATAGATGAGATGAAAAAGACGATAGTTTTGCTATTATTGTTGCTTACGTTTTTTGTTCCAAACGTATCATCTTCACAAAATGGGATAACGACAGGGTCCAAAGACATAGATAAATTGGAGATATTAAATATAAAGAATAAATTAGCAGACTATATAAAAGAGTTGTCTATTATAAAAGACGATTTAAAGCAAATATACACTTCTATGAGTGCTTCTCAGGCAAAAGAGCGGTTTTATATAATACATTGCCGTGAAAACATTGGAAACATACAAGGAATATATATGTATGTTGATAATACACTCCAAGAAATTTTACTCATAAAAAAGAACAAGATACGGTATTATCGCTATTTGAAAGAATATGAAATCAACCAAATGAGAAGACTTACAAATGAATATCTTAACAATATACAAAGAATGCGCATTCAAATATCAAATAAGACTGCTTTACATCTAATTGATAAAGCAACAGAAACCATACACTCATCATCAGAGTTATTAGATAAAGCGATTGAGATCGTGCAACAACATAGCGAGCAGAAGGAGGCAGATCGGTGACCCATTATGATTTGTATTATTAGTTACTTAGATGAGCCACTACTCCCAAATCGTTCGTGTTGGTAGTCAACTGATTTGGTTGAATTCTCATATCATCCCGGCAATGTTACAATTTTATTCGACCTGCCCGGAGAATAGGGCTATGCTTGGGAGCAACCCGAGCGCCAGAACCTATCTGAGGTAACAAACAAAAACGGATAAAAGACCTTGAGTTTATCAGACCATAACCGGAGACATCCGAAAAAGATAGGCCTGGCCCTGGGCAGCGGTTCTGCGCGCGGGTGGGCCCATATAGGAGTGATCCAGGCCCTGAGCGAAGCAGGCATACGCGTGGACTGCGTGGCCGGCACCAGCATCGGCGCCATGGTAGGGGCAGTCTATGCTTCCGGAAAGATCGATGAGCTGGAAGAAATTGTCCTGCAATTCGACTGGAGACATATCCTCCATTTCTTCGATATCGTGTTCCCCAAGTCCGGACTTATCGACGGGATGAAAGTCGCTGATTTCATACGGAGTCACGTGGAGGAAAAAAATATCGAAGAGCTCCCCATTCCCTTTCGCGCTGTAACCACAGACCTGACCACTGGTCATGAAGTGGTCATACAAGACGGGGACATTATTGAAGCCGTAAGAGCCAGCATCTCTCTCCCAGGTATTTTCACGCCAGTGAGAAAAAATGGTAAGATTCTGGTCGACGGCGGCCTGGTCAATCCCGTTCCTGTAAGTGTAGTGAGGGAAATGGGAGCTGATTTCGTCATCGCTGTTGATCTCAGCCGCGATATCGTGACCAAGAAAGCGACCAGACTTGCATCCCTTACCGGCACCAGCCCAGTTGTGTCAGACGCTGAAGCCGGACGGAACCCCACAGTAAAAGCCAGGATCTCAGCTCTTTTAAACAAAGAGTTTGGGTCGCTTGATCTCCCGGCCTTCAAACAGATCAGGCAATGGATGGGCCAGGACCCGTTGCCGAGCATTTTTGAAGTATTAATAAACTCTATCTACATTATGGAAACTCGGATCACGGTCACAGGGCTGCAAATCTATCCTCCGGATCTGCTGATTCGACCAAGACTTGGACACATTCGATTACTGGAATTTCATCGGGCCCATGAAGCCATTGCCGGGGGATACCGGGAGGCCAAGGCCCAGATTCGGCCTTTGACGGGTAAAGGAGGATGTTTTGATCATCCGTAAAATAGGCATTATCGGGCGTACATATCGCCATGCCCAGCGCTACCGCCACATTCTTTCTGTGCTTTTCAAGTACGGATTCGGCGACATGGTGGACATTCTGAAGGTGGAGCAGTATCTGGAGCTCGGCCTCCAGATGATATCCCGGAAAAGGCGGGAAAAGGAACCGGATATTCAATTACTTCAGAGGGACACGGCGGAGTTCATGGACCAATACCTGTACCTGCCACTTAAGGAGTTGGAAATGGGGAAGATTGAAGATGGAGTTCGAACACCAGGGTATGGAACCCATGCTCTCAAGCCACGACAGGTGGTATCTATACATGTTTAAACTGAATTGCAGGTTGACCGGCATCGAAGGCGGACCGGCATGAAGGAGACTCCTGCTTCCTCCGGAGATTTTAATGACGCTTCCGGCTCGGCTGTGCGAGTGTCGGTTCCCCCCTTATCTGCGCCTCATGCCGAATCAGGTGATGGCGTGCTTACTGCATTACGAAGTTCGCACCACGGACTCAGCCGCCTGGAGGCCGCTACCCGTCTGGAGCAGTACGGCCGCAATGCGTTGCCCCGCGCCAAACCCCCGGGCATTGTCCGTGTTTTCCTGCATCAGTTCATAAGCCCGTTGATCTATGTCCTGGTTGCGGCCGCCCTGTTTTCTCTGGCGATCCAGGAGTGGTCCGACGCCGGCTTTATAGGCGCGGTTCTGCTGGTCAACGCCATCATCGGTACCATCCAGGAGTATTCCGCCCAACGTGCGGCCGGAGCACTACAACAATTGGTGACCAGCAACAGCCGGGTGCTGCGCGAGGGCGATACTCGCGAGATCAATGCAGAAGAGCTGGTTCCCGGCGATATCGTGCTTGTGGAATCGGGTGAAAGAATCCCCGCTGACTTACGCCTGCTCGACTGTCACGACCTGAAGGTGGACGAATCCCTGCTCACCGGTGAGTCTGTGGCAGTGATGAAAGATTCGGACAAGATATTGACAGCGGACAATGCATTGGGAGACCGGATCAACATGGCCTTTGCCGGTACCTTGGTAAACCGGGGACGGGGCCTGGGGGTGGTGGTGGGTACGGCCCTGGATACGGAACTTGGACGCATCGCAGAGGCAGTGTTGTACAAAAAGGCCGCGAAGGCCCCACTGCTGGTCCGGATGGAGAAATTCACCCAATGGGTGGCCATTCTGGTCGGTGTGGCAGCTTTGCTCATGGCAGGGGTGATGCTGATGCGCGGCATGCCGCTGGGCGAGATCTTTCTGTTCGCAGTTGCCCTTGCCGTGTCGGCCATTCCCGAGGGTCTGCCGGTGGCGCTCACAGTGGCGCTGGCCATTGGCATGCGGCGTATGGCCCGGCGCAACGTGATTGTCCGCCGGCTGGTAGCCGTGGAGGCACTGGGCTCCTGCACCTTCATCGCCACAGACAAGACCGGCACCCTGACCGTGAATCAGCTAACTGCGCGCCGCATCGCCTTCCCCGGCCGTGAGGCGTGGGAGGTGACCGGTGAGAGCGCAGAACCGGAAGGGGCTATCATCACTTCACGGGGCACGCCTTCACCAGAGGAAGAGACACTACTGCAACCGTTGTGCCGGGCTGCGGTCCTGGCCAATGAGGGTTTTCTCGGTCATCGTGACCATGGCTGGGCCCACCACGGCGATGCAGTTGACGTGGCTTTGCTCGTGATGGCCCACAAGGCCGGGATTATCAAGGCGGAAACCGCTAACGCCTTTCCTGAGATAGCCTCCATTCCTTTTGAATCGGAACGTCTGTTCTCCGCCGGCCTGAACGAAGTCAACGGCGCGCAGTACGCATTTGTCAAAGGCGCGCTGGAACGGCTGTTACCCATGTGCAGCACCATGTCCGCTCCGGGCCAGGCGGTGAAGCTGGATTCGTCGTTGCTGGAAGAGCAGGCACTCAGTATGGCCAGCAAGGGTTACCGGATTATTGCTCTGGCTGCGGGGGAGATCGCATTGGGCCCGCAGGAGGTGTTCTCAGAAGAGCACCTGAAAGAATTGACCCTGATCGGCCTGGTGGGCATGATTGACCCGTTGCGCGCTGAGGCTAAAACCGCCGTGATGGAATGCCGGAAAGCGGGCGTTGAGGTGGCTATGATCACAGGTGATCACCCCGCCACCTCCTTGGCCATCGCAGGGGAATTGGAATTGGCGAACTCCCCCGAACAGGTCGTCACCGGTCCGGAACTGAGACAGGCATCAGACAACGCCGCCATGGACAGGCTCACTCGCCATGCCAGGGTCTTTGCCCGGGTGGAGCCTCAGCAAAAACTGGACATCGTACAGTCCCTGCAACGAAACGGACATTTCGTAGCGGTCAGCGGCGACGGCGCCAACGATGCGCCTGCAATGCACGTGGCACAGGTGGGCGTTGCTATGGGGAAAAGCGGGACCGACGTGGCCCGGGAGACGGCCGATCTCATCCTCACCGACGACAACTTCGCCTCCATCGTGGCCGGTATCGAGGAAGGCCGTATAGCCTATGCCAACGTGCGTAAAGTGATCTTTCTTCTTATTTCTACCGGTGCCGCGGAGTTGGTGCTCTTCACCTTGGCGCTACTGACCGGGCTGCCCTTGCCGCTGCTGGCGGTGCAATTGCTCTGGCTGAACCTGGTGACCAACGGTATCCAGGATGTGGCTCTGGCCTTCGAACCGGCGGAAGGTGACGAATTGCGTCATCCGCCGCGACCGCCGCGGGAACCCATCTTCAACCGGCTGATGATTGAGCGTGTGGTCCTCTCTGCGCTGGTTATGGGCAGCGTTGCCTTTTTCCTTTTTCAGTGGCTCCTTAACAGCGGTTACACTGTGGATGAGGCGCGTAACGGCACTCTGTTGCTCATGGTGCTGTTTGAGAATGTCCATGTGTTCAACTGCCGGTCCGAGACCCGCTCGGTGTTCCGGCTTAATCCTTTGCGCAATCCGCTGCTCCTGTTCGGGACGGCGGCGGCGCAACTGGTGCATATCGGCGCCATGTATACGCCCTGGATCAGTGACGTCCTGCGCATCCAGCCGGTATCCATGCGATACTGGCTGGACCTGCTGGGGTTGGCACTGACTGTATTGGTGGTCATGGAGTTTCATAAGGCTTTCCGCCGCCGGTTTGAAGTATAGCACAGGACCTGCGATACTGATAGGAAAGCTGTGCTGAGAAGCTCGACTGCTTCTTGACAATAATAATTGTGGGAATATAATTGCGATTTTAACCGGTGGGCCCATAGCTCAGTTGGTCAGAGCCACCGGCTCATAACCGGTTGGTCCCAGGTTCGAATCCTGGTGGGCCCATTTAGAATAAATGTGAGGATATTAAAATTCTGACTGAATACGGCATTGAATCGAAATTATCTCAGGCCAGACAATCTGCAAAGCAAAGGGTGCAGCTCCATCATGTTGCACCTTTTTTCGTCTTGAGGGCCTCAAGCAAAAATAAAAAATGGAACAACTACCATGACTCCAACTGTATGTGAGATATGGAATGTTCTCAGCAAGTGGGCACCTCCTGAACTGGCAGAACCATGGGATAACATAGGGCTGCAGGTTGGAGACCCGGATGCGCCTGTTCAAAGACTGATTGTCGCCCTTGATGCTACAGAAAATGTATTAGAGGCAGCCGCTGTGCGACAGGCCCAGATGGTATTGACACACCATCCTTTACTGTTTAGGCCTGTAAGCTGTCTTGACATCTCAAAACAAATTCCCCGCCTTCTGGCGGGTTTTTTGCGCAAAGACATAGCCCTTGCAGCAGCCCACACCAACCTGGACTCGACTATTGGCGGTGTTAGCGACCTGTTGGCCAACGCGCTTGGTCTTTCTGACGTAAAACCTCTGCACACATCAGAACCCAACCCGCCATCAGTGGGACTGGGAAGAATTGGCAACCTTCCCCATAGCTGCAAATTATCCGAAATAATACACAAAATCTCAAACATGTTAAGGACTCCGGGGCTTTTAGTAGTGGGCCACCCTGAGCAAATGATTACCAGGATAGCTCTTTGCGGAGGATCCGGATCCGACCTTTGGTCTATGGCTGTAAATGAAGATGCCGATCTCTTTCTGAGTGCTGAAATCAAGCACCACATTGCTCGGGAAGCAGAACAGATGGGAAAGGCCATCATAGACGCAGGACATTTCTATACAGAATGGCCTGTAGTACCAGCCATGGCTGAGTATATGAAACAACAGGCATCAGATGAGGGATGGGACTTAGAAGTCGATATTTTTGACGATGAAAAATCCCCATTCGGGCTCTGGATAAATGAAAATATGAAAACCAGCGAATTTATGCCTGGTGCAAGGCCCTCACTCTCTGTAAATACCCCTTTTTTTTGACAAGGAGCAGAAATTGAAGCCAGAACTTGCAATTCTAATACGATTACAAGGTATCGATCTCGAACTTCGCAAGATAAATGAGGAAAAGTCCTCTGTTCCAAAGCATCTTGAAGACCTTCAAGAGCACCTTTCATCCAAAGAGGCAGAACTCAATGAACTCAATGAACGTATAACTGAAATTCAGAAAAGGAAGGTGGATGTAGAGGATGAATTTGAGCTGGAGAACGTACGTCTTGGAAAATCTCAGAAAAAAATCTCTTCGTTAAAGACCAATCGGGAATATCAGGCACTGCAAAAAGAAATTAACGAAATAAAGAAGGCCAACGCTGCCAGGGAGGACGAAATTCTGGCTATCATGGAGGAAACCAACTCTCTGCAGGAAGAGATCAAGGGAAAAAAGCAACAAGTCAAACAGGATCGCAAGGAAATAAAGGCAGAGCAAAAACGCATCAAACAATTACAGGCCAGACTGAACGCCAAGATTGCCGCCTTAACCGAGGACAGAGAAGCTGTATCCAAGGACATAAGCCCGAATCTGTTAACCAAATATAACTTCCTCAAAGACAGGAGGGCCGGTGTAGCCATAGCAGCAGTGACTGATGGTATCTGTTCTGCATGTAACATGAATATTCCCCCTCAACTCTATAACGAATTGCTTAGAGATGAAAAGATTTTAACATGTCCTTCTTGCCAGCGTCTGATATATGCTTTAAAAGTAAACTAAAGAGTATTTTTGCCGGCGGAGACGGCCGGTGATCGCCGGGCAATATTTTTGCCTGGAGGAAAGTCCGGGCTCCACAGGGCAGGGTGGTCCATAACGCGGACCGGGGGTGACCCTAGGGAAAGTGCCACAGAAAATATACCGCCGGGCCTTTGCCCGGTAAGGGTGAAAAGGTGAGGTAAGAGCTCACCAGCTGCGGCGGTGACGTTGCAGGCTTGGTAAACCCCACCCGGAGCAAGACCAAATAGGGGAGCGCCTGAGAGTGGCCCGCTCAAAGCTCCCGGGTAGGTTGCGTGAGGTGTCGAGCAATCGACACCCCAGATGAATGATCACCACCTTTGATCGCACAAGGGAACAGAACCCGGCTTATGACGGTCTCCACCGGCTCTTTTTTATTCCATACATCTACTTGACAAATGAAAGAAAAAAAGGCCTCAAAGGCCATCACACTCGCTGATCTGCAGAATAAAAAGGCCTCGGGTGAAAAAATTACCATGCTTACGGCCTATGATTACAGTATGGCCAGAGTAATAGATGAAGCCGGTTTGGACATAGTGCTGGTAGGTGATTCTCTGGGCATGGTAGCCCTGGGTTATGGTTCCACAGTACCGGTAACGATGGAGGAAATGATCCACCACTGCAGTGCAGTTAGACGAGGAGTTAACAGGGCCTTGCTGATCGGAGACATGCCCTACCTGTCATATCAGGTCTCCAAAAAAGAGGCGGTGAGAAATGCAGGCCTGTTTCTTAAGAAAGCCGGCTGCCACGGCGTCAAACTGGAAGGTGGCTCTGATATGGCATCTACCATTAAGAGAATTGTCAAGGCGGGCATTTCTGTCATGGGACATATAGGCCTCACTCCTCAAACAGCAACAGCCCTTGGTGGATACAGAGTACAGGGCAGAGACCTGGAGTCGGCAAGAAAGCTTCTTGAGGATGCCAGGGCAGTGGCTGATGCAGGGGCCTTTTCACTTGTCTTGGAATGTATTCCGTCTGCTCTTGCAAAGATAATTACCAGGATAGTTCCCATCCCTACCATAGGTATCGGAGCCGGCCCGCACTGCGATGGCCAAGTCCTTGTGACTAACGACCTGCTCGGACTTTTTGAAAAATTTACACCGAGCTTTGTAAAACGCTATGCAAACCTTGCCCCCCAAATCAAGGAGGCCTTGTACGACTTCATTGATGAAGTAAAGAGGGGAGTATTCCCAGGGCCAGAGAACAGCTTTGGAGGCGGTGAGGAGCTTTTGGAGGAGCTTAAAGCTAAAAATAAGTAATTTATAGACTAATGGATTAACTCGTAAATACTGTTTTCCTGCTCAGGCGTCATATCCGTAAACTGCAATCCCATGCGGTGCATACGACCTTTTTTGCGAGCCCACCGTACCATGCCTCCAATCTTGACTCGAGAACTTGAAGGAAAAAACATGGTCACTCTTGAGCCAGAAAGGAACTCCTGTAATGTCTCAACTCCGACACCACCCATACTGATGTCTGTCAAAGATTCAACATAGAAACGCTGACCATCCGAAATTGTGACCAGTGATTCAATTGGTAGTCGCTCATTCATCCGTCGTTCAGAAGAAAATATTTCTTTCATTATACCCTCATGTATTTCCCATTAACCCAGATTATGCGGTAATCTCTGACCAACAATACAATAACACGATATTTCCAAAAGTACCATAAAATATATCCTTTCGAGGTACCAAAAATGACAAGCAGTAATAGCCTCTGGAAAACAGCCGCACTGTTTTGTTCTTAATATCTATCGAAACTAATGAAAAAAACTAAAAGCCAAATTTATGTATGTAATTTATGCATACTTGAAAAAAAATCAATTACCCGGCAGAGTGTCTGAAGAAGAAAATCTGGCAGGTAGAAGCTGTGGGATCAGGACTGTTTTCCCCATCCTGAGAAAATATGCATCGGTCATGCCTGCGATAAAGTCCCTCACCATGGCCTCGCAAGACTGCCCCTGAGCATAGCTATCATCCATCCCATTAAGATAATCCCTGAAAATCACCGACTCATTCCTGTCCTTTTGCAGATCATCCAGAAAGCGTTCAAACAGAATCCTGTAGAGGCCCTTGATCTTGGATGACTCAGTTTTAATCCGGGGATTCATATAGATGAACTCCATGTTGAAGGCCTTTAGCTCTGCCAGGGCGTTTACCACATCATGACTGAAGGCTATCTCGTCTCTATTCAGGCTGGATTTAATGAGATCCTCAACCAGGCGGTAAACTATGGTCCCGTTTGTATCCCCTAATATCTTTCGACAATGACCGGGAATCTGATCCCTCCTTATCAAACAAAGCCTGATTGCGTCCTCGATATCCCTTCCCACATAGCTGATCACGTCGGCCATCCTGACCACACATCCTTCAAGTGTCATGGGTCGGAGGTCAGTCTGGGAAGAGGAGAGCTTTGCCTCTATCTCCTCATCGAGCGTCTTAAAAGTCTTCCCTCTGCGAGGGCTGATTGACGGGCAGTGTATCTCACCATCGTGACAGAGTATTCCATCAAACACCTGGAGACTGAGATTGCACCCCCTACCCTTTCGCTCAACTCTACGCAGGAAATGAACTCCCTGGACACTGTGAATAAACGGAGAAAGACCGTGTTCCATGCATAATTCGGTGAGATACCGTTCACCATCGTGACCAAAGGGAGGATGGCCAATATCGTGCCCATAGGCAATGGCCTCAATAAGATCCTCATTCAATCGGAGAAAACGACCTATAGTCCTGGCTATCTTTGATACCAGTTGGACGTGCAGCACTCGATGAGTAATGTGATCATTGGGGATAAGGGAAAAAACCTGGGTCTTGTCTATATACCTTGCGTATGCCAGTGAATGCAGAATTCTGTCTGCATCAACTGAAAACAACTGCCTGTGGTCTGTAGCTAACCTTTTTTCCTCCCTCTCCCGAACAGCATTAACACTGAGGGTTGCAAAAGGAGAAAGGCTTCTTTTCTCGTCTTTTTCCAGGCGAGTCCTTTCATCCCTTAAGTCTTTTGTCATAGACTTGAGTCCTCCGGAATATTGAAATTAGAAAATAGAAATTTGAAATTTGTCCTTCATGCTTTTGTACTGTTGATGAACATATTCAATTGAGGGCCGAGCTTTTCAACTATTGCTTTGTATCCTGTCGCGTTTGACTCTGATAACTCTTCTGCCAGTCTGTAAACATCCAATTCATAGACTCGTTTTATCTCTCCCAAATTTCTACTTTCCAATTTCAAGTTTCAAGCCGTGAACGGCTACCAATATCCTACACCTGATTGAACAAAGCAATTGTTATTGTGTGTTGCTTGACACCATAATTTCCCATTCTTATTTTGTTTTGGGGAAAAAGTAATTTCTCAATACATTTAATTCTTTGAATTCTAAGGAAATTTTAAATTATGCAATTTGAAAAATTCACAATGAAATCACAAGAGGCCCTGCAGGAGGCCCAAAGCTTAGCCCAAAGCAAAGGGCATCAGCAAATCGAGCCCGAACATCTGTTAAAGATTCTGCTGGACCAGCCTGAGGGAATTGTGTCATCAGTTCTGAGGAAGATGGGAGTTGAGGTCCAGACCATTAAAGCCGAAGTGGATGAAGCCGTAAACAATCTTCCTCAAGTAAGCGGGGCGGGTCTGCAGGTCTATATGTCGTCCACGCTGAATCAGATACTGGAAAAGGCATTTACCATTACAGATAAAATGAAGGATGAGTATGTCAGCCAGGAACACCTGCTTCTGGCCATCCTTGACGCATCCCACACAAAGGCCGGCCAGGCATTAACAGGCCATGGGGTCAACAAGGATACCTTCCTGCAGGCCCTGGTATCCATAAGGGGTAGCCAGAGAATAACCGACCCTAACCCTGAGGAAAAGTATCAAGCACTTGAAAAGTACGGAAGAGACCTCACCTCTTTTGCAAGATCCGGGAAGCTGGACCCGGTAATAGGTCGCGACGACGAGATCCGCAGGGTCTTACAGGTACTGTCCAGAAGGACCAAGAATAACCCTGTCCTCATAGGTGAGCCCGGCGTTGGTAAGACTGCGATAGTAGAGGGTCTGGCCCAACGAATAGTCTCCGGCGATATTCCTGAGACACTGAGGGACCGGCGCATTATTGCCCTGGATATGGGGGCCTTGATCGCAGGGGCCAAGTTCCGGGGTGAATTTGAAGAACGGCTGAAGGCAGTCCTCAAGGAAGTAGGAGAACGGCAGGGCGAGGTCGTCCTGTTCATAGATGAAATCCACACCATGGTGGGCGCCGGAGCAGCCCAGGGATCCATGGATGCCTCGAACATGCTGAAACCTGCCCTTGCCAGGGGAGATCTCCACTGTATCGGTGCCACCAC
>JAJSZR010000066.1 GCA_030262715.1 Deltaproteobacteria bacterium | reverse complement strand
GCAACAATATAGGGAGTACCGGATATCACCAGTTCCCGAGTATCTGGTACCCGTCCCGGTCTTCCCATTGCAGGCTGCTTACACAATAATGCAACAGCTTGCCGGATGCGTTGGGCCACTTGGGCTGATGCTTGTGGGCTATCCTGGGCGATATACGCCTGCAACTCACACAAATCAGCAACAGCGTCGTCTTGCCACCTCAAGTACACTTGGGCGGATCTCCCTCACTGGTCGTCCCCCAGCTTTCCAGCCACTCTTCTACCTGCTTATGATCGGCAAACTTCGCCTCGCCATTTTGAAGCCTCTTCATGGCCTTCTGAATGGCCACTACCTGCCACGATTGTTCTTCAACGTACCGCTGTATTGCATGGGCCATCAACCAGGCCCTGGGACGGTCCGTGGCCTTGGCTATCGCTCCAAGGCGCTCCAGGGTCTCAGAATCCAGCCGCACTGAGACTGTTTTGTTTCTCACAGTATTCTCCTGTAACCTATTGTGTTATCTATTATAAACCTTTGGTGTCATAGTCCAAGCACTTTTTTGTGATATGCCGAGACAGGCCAGGCTTGATGCCCCTGGGACCTTACATCATGTTATTGTCAGAGGCATAGAAAAGCGCAGAATCGTTGATGACAAAGTAGATCGAGATAATTTTGTCTCGCGTATGGGACAGATTGCTCATGAGTAGCACTTTGAGCGTTCCCCAAACTGTTAATTGAGCTGCTTGAGCGATACGACGGGCCAATGCGTCATCAAGTAAAACAACGTGCCTTCGATTTTCCAATGCCAGGGCCATAGCTTCAAGCTCTCCAGTCCCCAAATCCAGCGAGAGCCATTCTGATGGCACCATCTGAGGTTCAACAACTCGAAGCCAGTTGTGATCAATAAGGATTCGGCACGTCGTAACCACGCTGCCGCCCTTCTTTTAACTCAACGACTCCCTTGGGAATCCAAATTTCAGTGAATAACCTGGGAAGCCAGTTAAGTACTCCGATACGATTGAAGCAAGGGAGACGTGTTGCTAATGGCTTTGGACATGCTCTCTCTCCAGATCACGCAACTCAGCCTCAAAAGGGAAAACCTTATACCGCCCTAGTTCCAGCAGAAACTCTACTCTTGGTATGCCTGCAAGTTCAGCCGCTCTTCCGGACGAGAGACGGCTAAGTTCATAAAGTAATGGCCGCCAATAATCGTAGCTCACGAGCAAAGCTACTTTCATCGGCCTTTTCAGCCAGTAACACTTTTTCTGGTATATTCATTATAATTTGTCGAACTGCCATATTTGAACCTCAATATTTTCGGAAGTATTTAACTCACATCATACTACATGATTTATCCTGCGCCGTCTCTTCGATAAGGGCAACCAGTCATTATCCCATTTCTGTTCAATATCAAAATCAGGAAACCAGGACAAGAGCAATTTCAATATATTAAAAATTTATGAACTACGCCATTTCTGAATAAACTTATGGGCACTTTTGAACCTTTTTGAGTTCTCCAGTCTTAACAGCCCGTACTGTGTGCCTGGCAGCACACGTTTCAGGTGGGTTAAAGTCCCACTCGACCCGAGGCCCCGGGTCGATATCCAACAAGGGGGGGGATAATGCCTCACTGGCCGAAGCCATGGAGCCCGGCTGTCATGACGGGGCATTTTGCTACTACAGGCATGAAAATTTGCCACCCGCTCGCTGTGCTCGCTCGACACACACAGACGAACACAGATTCGCTCCATCTGTAATTATAGTCATAAAAGGTATCATGAGGCGGGCGATTTGGAGGAATTGAATGCCAAGGCAGGCTAGGCTTGATACGCCCTGGGCATTGCATCATGATGAAGGAATTGAAGGCCGGAAGCCGCCGAAGGCACATTTCTCAGGTGAGGTCAACAATAGCGTGTGAACTGGTGGAGATCTATGGTAAGGAGAACAAAAGAGTAGGTCAAGCTAGTCGATTATGTCCCTCAGATGCGTTACCCCACTAATTCAATGAAGAGCAACTCAAAGTCCCTGTGGGAGATTATTGTAATTCCTTGAAATTGTTGCACTTCAAGAACGTCCCACAAATCCAAGGGTAAAAAAACGCTATAGATATTTGCAGAATTCTACGTTATGTAATTATTCATTCCCTGCCAGGGAGTGTGAATGGTTGCTACCTGATAGTCATGATCTATGTGGATAATTCAAACAAGTTCAAGATCCTTGCCGCCGTCTATTCCTTTTATGATCAATTTCTTAAAGGCTTTTCCATGGTTTGTAAGCCTGGTTGTCATACCTGTTGTACTGTAAATATAGTTGCCACATCTCTTGAAGCCGGATACCTGCTACGTTCATCTTTTTTTGACGATCTCGATCTCAAGAAGTTGCTGTTCTCAGCAACAGCGAGACCGATTTACAGGCCGGGCATGAGCACTAATCAAATAGCGGATATCTGTCTCAGGCAGGAGGAGATCCCTCCAGACAGAGTAGAACACGGGGAAGGGGCCTGCCCTTTTTTGGACCAGAAAGGACTTTGCAATGTCTACGAGCACCGCCCCTTTGCCTGCAGGGCCATGTCTTCCACGGAGGTATGCCAGTACGGTGGAGAAGCAGAAATGGAACCTTTTCTCGTCACAGTGAATCTTGCCATCTACCAGATTATAGAGCACCTGGATAAAGACCGGACGTCTGGGAATCTGCTGGACGTATTAAGCGAATTAGTGAATACACAGAGTATAAGTCCTGGCCCGGGGAATAGGCTTATCTCCAACATGGCATTGCCGGGTTTTCTCGTGACTCCAGACGAACAGGGACGATTTAGGGCATTCTTGCGCCGTCTTGCAGATTTTCAGGTTGGTGGGGATACTACCTTGGGAGCCTTTCTGCCACAGTCCGGATTCCGCTGAAAATACCCCATTTGCGGCGTTGCTTAAGAGCTGGAAGCCTGAAGCTGAAAGCTGAAAGGGGGTTGATTACGATAACTCTTTGAGCTTTGAGCTGATTTCAGTGCCTTGCATCTAGTTTACCAACCTCCAAAGATCAAGAATGCCTATATTGGCAATAATCCGCTGATCTTCATCGACGACCGGGATTTCTTTGATATTATAATAGATCATTCGTTTGAGGATCTTATCAAGATCATCATCTCTCTGGGCATATATCACATGTTTGTCCATGATATCAGCCACGTCTTCAGAAGTGATCCGAGTCAAAATAGAGCGGACGCCAAACTGGGGTTTATGACGGACAGCAATGACCTCGCGGATCAACATGCCTAGAGAGAGGGTTCCCTGGAGTCGTCCCTGCTTGTCTGTCACGTAAATACTTCGAGTTTGCCTCATGCCGGTAATCTTTTCTGTAGCTTCATTTAAAGTGCAATCATCTGGTATTGCTAAGTAAGGCATGTTTCCAATTTTATCGAGCACTTCACTAATTTTCATAGACTATCCCCTGCTGTGATGGTTTCACCCACTTTTCCCAAGGCGTATTTGACAAAGGGTAGGCCAATCAATTGGCTTATAATTACTGCCCCTACAACCACGTTTACCAGAAAATTTGACACTATGGGCGATGGAAAGACATCCTTCACCATAAGCACCAATCCCACAGCCAAATTAGCCTTGGGGAAAAGTGCCAGTCCTAAATATTTTTTTACATTTTTGGGGGCTTTGGATACCTTGGTCCCAATCCAGACACCCAACTGTTTGCCGCCCATGCGGATTACAAGAATGGCTACGGTCAGTAACCCAGCGGCCTTAAGTATTCTCAGATCAATATGCGCTCCGGCCAAGCAAAAAAAAAGACCAAACAGGGGCTCTTGAATCTGTTCAACCACCAGGAAAAAATCATGATGTCGCCGTTCCAGATTGACAATGATAAAACCCACAACCATGTTGGCCAATAATGGTGAGAGCTTTAGTAAGGAAGCGACTCCACTGGTACCGAAAAGAATGCCCAGAATCACCATTAACAGCGCTTCTCGCCGGAGTACCAGACGAGCTATAGTTTTCAGAAACACCGCTGCGGGAATTCCTAGAAGCATGGAAAAGATGATTTTCCCCATCGCTTCCCCCAACATTTTGATGCCAAGAACCGCCTCCGGATGAATCAGAATACTGGCAATGGTACTGGCCAGGGCAAAGAAGATGATGGACAGGCAATAACTGATGGCTGTGACCCCCAGTAGAGTGGTGGTGAAAAGTCCACCGGCCCTTAGCTCAGAAATTATTGCCAATATCGGGCTGGAAGCCGTAGCTATAGAGAGGGCTCCGATAACCAGAGCCATAGGAAGATATGTTTCTAACAGGCTATACTCCGAACCCTGGAAACCGGTGAGAAATGGCATTGCAGGGAGCAGAAGTGCAACCGTTAAAAGGAAGACGCTCCCACCCTGGGAAAGGGTG
The DNA here is from genome assembly GCA_030262715.1 of Deltaproteobacteria bacterium. Lineage (GTDB taxonomy): Bacteria > Desulfobacterota > Dissulfuribacteria > Dissulfuribacterales > UBA3076 > UBA3076. The sequence goes on along the minus strand of JAJSZR010000066.1, from coordinate 9,410 downwards.
ATCCACAAAATACTTTTCCTTACCCGCTTAAGCCGCTTAAGGACGAGACTGCCACCAACAAAGTAGGCGATGATACTCAGGGCCATTTCGGTAATGATATAAAGATCTCTGTCAACCAACTGAGACGACAAGATATTGAAAAAGGAGGGACTGAATAACATACCAGCCACCAAGTAACCGCTGACGCGGGGCAATTTGAGTGCGTTAGCCGCGCGTCCTCCCAAGTACCCAAGAATCAGCAATAGCCCTACGGCCAGTAAGGGATGCGAAATCATTGAAAAGCCTCTTTCCCCTTTTTAAGCCATAGCTCCAGCAGGTCCAGGATATCGAGGTCGGCAATGATCCGGCCTTCCTTGTCTATTACAGGCATGTCTTTAACATTCCGTTCGATCATCCTGGTGATCACATCATGTAAGCATTCATATTCGTGACAAATGCTGAGTCCGGTATCCATCATGTCTTCAGCCTTTTCAGAAGCAAAAAGCTCCATGATATGTTCGGTAATCACAAATGCGTCGCTGACTCTACTCTTCATATAGTGGCGGAAGATGACATCTTTCAAATTATCTAATGAAATCGATCCCTTAACCTTACCTTCAGAATCTGCCACATAGACAATGCGCCCCCGATGTCTTTTGATCATGGTGCGTAACACTTCTCTAAGGGAGCTTTTTGTCTTCACTACGGGCAATTCCACCCTGTGAGGTAAAGAATCCAGAAAGTCTTTTACCGTTAATCTCTTCACACTGCTGCATCCTTATTTATCGTTCGTAGACGTTTGATTATCTACTTTTTATCTATTAGCTAATAGAAAATCACTTGCGATTTGGGCCAAAGCAGCACTCCCAAACACCGCATACTATACTCCGAAAGGCTACAATTGCATATTTTGTCATACGAGAAAAATGAGTGCTTTCGGCGCATAAGCAGCAGTTGCGTGTTTTAACCCGTAACCCGCAACCCGCAACAAACCCGCTAAGCAGGCACCCCGGTCGTTTTCAGAACTCATAGCCAGTATAAGAAAAGCGCAGTTTGTGGCCTTGCGTAGTATACATCAGGCTGACCTCAACCATCCGGCCAGGCTCAAGACAAAGTAAGTCACAAGCCATCCAATAAGCAGCGAAAGAGGTATCTTTTTGTTGCTTATCCAGGGTAGAGATGCAAAGGTGATCACTGGTACCAGCGGATATAGAATTCCGGCTCCGAATGGCGAAGAATGTCGCAAGAGTTCCTGTATTCCCAGAAAGAACCACGGACCTTGTATCAGGTCTATGTTTTTCCCCGGAAGGTCTATCGGGGCGTGAAACAAAAGGGCTATTCCAATAGAACCGGCTAAAATACCCAGAAAGATCTTCCGGCTTAGGATTACCCGACGGGTGTGATACCAGGTGCCAAGGCCCCACAAAAGGGCGGTTAAGAGCAGATGCAGAAGGTAGATGCGGCTTAAACCCTCATCTGTACTCGCCATCAGGAAACGGTTGAGTCCTGAGCCAATCAGTGGGACTTTCAGCAGGAGGTGCTCGGCAATTATGCCCGCAGCCTGACCTGTTCCATCATACCGCAGTACATATCCTGTAAACAGGGTAAGTATACTCATGGGCAGGGTAAGGCTCAGGACTGTCCACTGCCTGCGACCTGAAGGTCGCATAGAGATTTTTGGCAGATCATCGATACTTTGCCATGCGTGATAAATAAGTAAAAGGAAAAATGCCTGACTGGTCCAGAAGTGCAAGGCCCTCCAGAAGGCACCAAAAGGAAGTATTGCTTCGATGGCGACGCTGGTTACAAAAGGGTCTGCCACCTCATACTGGTAGGCCACAACAAAGCCCGAGCCTATAGAGGCCAGTAGTGCTGCAATAGTCATCTCGCCGACCCGGTCAAAATTCAGCATTTTGAGCCTTTTGCAAACAGTACCATTTTTCGCTTGGAAAATTTCATTAAGGGGACTTTTTTCAATTTTTGATTGACTGGCTGTAATCAAGAGTTATTTTTAATGATAAGTATTTTTTAAGATATACTAATTACTGAGAGGAGAAAAGACCTATGATCCCTATTATTTGTCGTCTTGAAGACTTGATTAAGATGGCCAAAGAAGGAAAGAAGGTAGAGGGAGATGTTGTCCTCCACAAGGTACCTGTTACCTTAAAGACGCATCCGGAGGCAGGAATAACCGAAGACCAGGAGGCCTTCTTGCTCAATGCTGCATATCGTTTTCATGCAGAAGGCATGACTTATTCAGTTAGCAAGAATTATGTTACGGTCCTCCCCACCGCGTCCGTGGATATTGCTCGTAGCAATCGTGCCATCGCAAATGACCGTCTCAAGGCAGACTATAAACGCTTGAGTACTGCGGGCATATCAGTGGAAGAAAGGTATTTCGAATAGTCACACAGAGCCTGGAAGCCAGTTGCCTGCTCAGGTCCATGATAACATTTTCATTCTTTGGGCTTTCGAGCGATGTATAACTCTGGCTAATGAGGTTGTTCTCTTCAATCCATTAATCTTACTCTGGGTTCTTCAAAACATCAGGGACATAGCCGGAACCTCCCGGCACGTCCCCTGCTGTATAGCCTTCTCTGTCGCCCCTGATAGGGACTCCGACGCAGTTCAGGACAGCAAAAGCCGTTGTTTGCTACGAAAGGAGGACAAAAATGGACCGTCACATTGAAGCCTTTAATATAACGTTGTTACCAGAGTGGGAGGAAAAAATCGATGAGGAAATCGACAAAATCCAGGAGCACCATCCTGGCATTGTGCATCACTTTCACATATCCTTGATTGGGACTAAACACCACCGCCTTGGCCTTTTCGAGGTGCATATGGTAGCTTCAGCGCCAAGGGACACGTTTGTAGTCAAACACAAAGGTGAAAAGGTGAGACCATTGATCGTTTCGTGTTTTGATACCCTGGACCGTCAACTCAGAGAGTACGATCGTAAGCGACAAGGAATGGTAAAGTATCATAAAGGCCACCCTGTTGGTATTGTCAGAGAGATCCTGTCTGCCGAAGACTATGGCATTATCGAAAACCCGGATGGCGAAGATATTTACTTTCATCGCAATGCTGTCAAGGATATGGCATTTGATGATCTCGCCGAGGGTGATTCAGTGATGTATGCAGAAGAAATGGGAGAGAAGGGCCTCCAGGCCATCTGGGTACGGCGTTCCTGAAGAAGTTCTTTTCAAGTAAGTAATCAAAATAGCAAAATTATAATAGTTAAAGGCAAGAAGTTGTTAAACTATGAAAGAGATACACCAGCATTTTTCAAAAATTGCGCAAGAATATGAAGACTTAAGGACTACAGATATAGAACCGATTTTATATATAAAAAAGAAACTGGAAAATTTAACAAAAATAAAAGGGGCAGATATTGGTTGTGGAGGAGGAAGATATGATATAGAATTATTTAATCATATCGGCAATGGTTTTCATCTCATTTGCATTGATTATAATGAAAATATGTTGAGGAAGCTTGATAAGAATTTAAGGGAGCACAATATAAAAGAGTTCAATACAATAAGAACATCGGCAAATATTTTACCATTGGCCACCAATTATTTTGACGTTCTAGTCACCTTTAATGCTGTACATCATTTCAACCTTTTAGATTTTCTAAAAGAATCATCCAGGGTTTTAAGAAATAACAGTCGGTTGTTTATTTACACCCGCTTACGAAGCCAGAATCAAAGGAATATTTGGGGAAAATTTTTCCCTAACTTTCATAATAAAGAGAAACGTCTTTTTGAAATAAATAAATTAGAAGAGACATTAAAAAAGGTACATTATCTAATCTTAGAATCTATTGAATACTTCACGTATAAGCGAAAAGCTAATTTAGAATGGCTAGTTACGCAGGCCCGAAAGCATCATTATTCTACATTTGGTTTATATTCTAAGAAAGAATTTGAAGAATCTTTAAAAAAATTTCAGCTAAATATTATTAGTCATTTCAAAAATCCGGACAAAATTATCTGGAAAGATGAGAACATAATGTTCAATATAAAAAAATGCGAGGGCTAAGTATTGTTGAGTATTGATGCTGCTTCAGCTATATTTATTAGTTTCTTTTTGGCCGATGATAACGAAAGCTGAAGCATTCCACAGTCGGGCGACAGAATAAGCTGATCCTTTTTAAGGTACGTCAAGGCCTCCTTCCCTCTTTCCACAATCTGCTCCACAGTCTCGACTTCGTCAGATCCTACATCTACAATCCCCAGCATCACAGTCTTCCTCCCGGCAGCAGGCAACATGGAGAGATCCAGATTACTATTCTGCCCCTCTATTGATAATGCGTCTATCGTGGAATCGCTAAGCCAGTCCAGAATACGGCTGTAATATTCCGTTCTCGCCTTGTAATCGATTTCTCTTTTCTCCAAAGACTTGTGTGGGTATCCACGGCATATATGGACTATGTAAAGGGCATCATTCTCATAACCACTGAAGCACAACTGGAGCGCCTTAAACCCCCACTTTCTGGTATGATCGAGATTTCTGAGAAGCACAGGGTCGTCAAACTGGATTACCTGGCAACCGGAACTAAGAAGATTTTTAACCTCATGTCGAATGGCCCTTGCATAATCCATTGCCATCTTTTCAATATCCCCTTTGTAATATTCATCATAGAGACAGTCGATAGCAGTCGATGGACCAGGAAGATTCATTTTGGGGATTCCTTTAGCATATCTTGCAGTGAATAGATAGTCATCGACCAGAAACGGGCCCTTATACGATATTTTACTTACGACAACCGGGACCTCACGGATATACACACCCTCACGCATAGGCTTGCTTTTTGGATATTCAAAGCCGATACCCCCAAGTCTCCTTAGAACATATAGAACATAATGATCCCTCCCTTCTTCGCCATCGCTCATAAAATCTATGCCAGCAGAGTTTTGATCCGCTATAGCCATGATCGATGCCCTATCCACGCGCTTTTTGAACTCCTGCTTACCTATCTTTTTCCCGAATTCCAAAAAACTACGTCCGCAGTCGTCCAACATTTTCCTTGCATCGCCAGGATATAGGTAATCAGGCTTGGGATAGCTTCCTACTACGGCAGTCATGATTCTGCTCTGCCTTATCTTATTATCTGACATCTCTATACACCTGACCCAAACGTTCATGACAGGGACTTTCGTCACCCCCGAGCATAGAAAATTCGCCACCCGCTCGCTACGTTCGCTAATTCAAAAAAGTATTTTCACGGTAAGCAATCATTCTTTCTCCGCAGGCGGTCGGTCGGGGAAATAATATGGGATTTCCTTTTCTTCAGATTCAATCACATCATTGCTGATTTTATCAACATTGTATGCCGAGTATTCTTCAGTGCCGAGGTCGGCAGTTTCTCTGTCAGGAGCGAGATCCTCCCGCCCCCATATCAATTCTCTAATTCTCAGGTGATCTATAATGGACGCCAAGCCCATGACGTCACCCAGGACCCTCAATAGAATTTGATGTTCGTTCTCATTTGGGACAGCACCTTCCAAATAAACTACTCCGTTTCGGCAGGAAATTTCGAGTTCATTTAAATCGATCCGGCCATCGTTGCGGATATTTTCCAATATCACCATCTGCAATTCCTTGTTGCCCAAGTTTTTATACTCGTCCGGTAATTCCGCACGGGTAATCACCTCCCAAGCCCGGGGCAACCTCTTTTGTTTTTCACCGTATTTGCGGGCACACATACGGCACAACCGTGTCGCTGGTAGCGCTTCCAATCGTTCCAACGAAATCGGCTTACGACAGCTCTCACAGATCCCATAGTTGCCTGCAGCCATTCTTAGCAGTGCCAGATCAATCTCTTCAAGCACCTCTTTTTCACGTTCAACCAACTTATCGAGAAGGATCAGCTCCTCAGACTTTTGGGCCTCTTCTTCCATTTCGATATCTCTTTCTCCCAGTTTCTGCAGATCAGATTCGAAGAGCCGATATTGTTCAAAGATCTCTTTGCGCTGATTGAGAAGCATTTCTCTCAAGCGCACCTTATCTCGTTCGGACATGAGCATTACTCCTCAGAAATCTAAAAAATGATCTATATCCAGACCACGTTAAGTGGTTGAGTATCGGATAAGATATATCGGCATCCTTCATGACAAGTCAAAAGTAGTTTACACTTTGTTGATCTTGTATTTTGGCAGTGAAATTTGAAACTTGAAATTTGAAATTGGGAAAAACAAAAAGATGTAGATGCGTTACCTAATTTCGAATTTCCAGTTTCAGCATCCGTATTTAATTCGATAATACACGCTTTTTCGAAAAAAGTGTAAATTGGTGAATGAAGGACGCCGATATATCACTAACTTAATACTACGAATGAAGATGACAAGATGCTGTCACCTGGACAAATCGTTTCTGTTCTTCTTGACCCAAGGCCCGTATCAGTCATTCAGACTTCTGAGTCTTTCAAGTACAGAGGCCATGTCTTCCGGCAGCTTACTTTCCCATTTCATTTTTTCTCCTGTGATGGGATGAGTAAACTGCAAACAGGCAGCATGAAGCATTTGTCTTCGGATCTGAATAATTGCACTCCCAACCCTGAATTCTGTCGGCCCGCCATATAAAGAGTCACCCAAGACAGGATGCCCCAGGGAACTCATATGAACACGGATCTGGTGTGTCCTCCCTGTATGTATCTTCAAAGATAAAAGACTTGCGCCCCTGAGTTCTTCAACAACCTGCCACTCGGTAATGGCAGATCTTCCATTTCTGGATCTGGTGGACATCTTCTTTCGATTAACAGGGTGACGTCCTATGGCTGAATCCGAACGACCGCTCCTGTCCCGGAGCCGGCCACGGACCAAAGCCAGATAGGTCTTGTCAATCTTTCCCGCCTTGAACTGCTCTGTTAATCCCCGGTGTGCCTCATCATTCTTTGCCACGACCATCAGGCCTGATGTGTTTTTGTCAAGCCTGTGTACAATACCCGGTCTGAGATAACCGCCTATACCCGAAAGATCCCGGCAATGGTGCAGGAGGCCGTGAACCAGGGTGTGGTCCTCTTCTCCTGCCCCTGGATGGACAACAAGACCGGCTGGTTTTTCCAGCACAAGCAGGTGGCTGTCTTCATAGACAATTGCCAGAGGGATCGGAACAGGCTCAACAGACAGCGGTCTTAAAGCAGGAATATGGATATCGATGCCGTCTCCGGCCTGAACCCTGAGACTTGAGGACGTTCCGGCACGTCCTCTGACTTTTATATGGCCGTCGTGTATAAGGTTTTGAATTTGCGACCTTGAGAGTCCAAGGTCCTTTAAGGCAAGAAATTTGTCCAGTCTCTTTCCGGCACCATTGTCATTTACCTTTATATATATGTACCTGGCGGTGCCTGCAGGGAAATCCGCATCTCCATTCATCTGGTCTACGCTACAGACCTTGGAGAGCAGTGTGAAACAGCCTACGCTTCAACCTCGACCACTGCGCTCACATTATTAAAAATAGATTCAATTCCCTCGGTGATCTCTTCTTCTCCTTTCTCCTTGGCTACGGAGAGTTCTTTAACGAGTAAACTTTTGGCAGTATCCAGCATTTTTTTCTCCCCGAATGAAAGGGGCTTATCCATTTGCAGAATATAAAGGTCCCTCAAGACTGCTGCCAGATCGAAAATCGAACCTGTTTTTATCTTATCCATATACTCCCGGTAACGACGGTTCCATGTCTGAGGAGTGAACTCTATGTCCTTTTCCTCTAAAATGGCGTATACCTGTTCGACCTCATTGCCTGAAATAACTTCCCTAAGCCCGACTTGTTCGGCGTTTTTCCTGGGAATCATGATTTTCATGTCATTGTCAAGTATACGTATCACATAAAAAATATGTTCGATCCCAAATATTGACTTTTTCTCTATACCCTCGATCAAGCCCACACCATGTGCGGGATACACTGCTAGATCGCCAACATTAAACATACTAATTAACCTCTAATGATTTCAAACGGCAAAATCCAAAAATTGTGATTATTTTAAAATCAATATAACATATTTCTCAATTTTCCGAAACACATGCCGAGTTAATTACGATACATCGGCTTGTGTTCTTGATTCTGAATATTGCCATTGCCTCAAACTAAGCCCCTACCACTCATCCTGTTCTTTGTAACCCATCACAGGGTTCAGTCCTTACTTTCCTCCTTTCTTTGAGGCAGAGGACACACCCATCCCAAAGGAGAAAGCAGGTGTTCTTTGAGCACGTACTGGTCATAGGCTGCAAATAGATCCGTCTTTTTCAGTTGTCCGATCACGATCTTCGGATCATCAGAACTCACAACCGGCAGGAAAGAAATGTTATGCCTGGCAAAAAGGTGAAAGGCCGTTTCCATGTCAGTCTCTTTGTCCACTGTAACTAAATCCTTGACCATGAGTAAACTCGCGGTGGTATCAGGTCCGCACAACTCCGGATGTGCAAAGTACTTTCTGCAATCCCTCAAGGTCAGGACTCCTGACAGGCGATCCTGCGAATCAAGTACAAGAAAGTGAGGAAAGGGGCTTTGCTCCATGACAGAGGCTATTTCATTAAAGGGGCTATCTGTTCGTAAGACCTGCAAGTCCGTGCTCATATGTTCACTTACTCTCATACCCCTCAAGATGTTGATCTCGTGGCCTTTTACAATATTTACTCCCCTGAAAAGAAGCTTTGTCTCATATATTGAGTAGCCATGGAGCAGACGCACCACCGTAAGGCTTGCAATACATGATACCATCAGGGGCAATATCACCTGGTAAGTATAGGTAAGCTCAAAGATGGTGAGCACCGCCGTTATGGGAGCCAGAGTGGTTCCGCTCACCATGGCCCCCATGCCGATAAGGGCATAGTGGGCAGGAATAAGGCCTGATTCCGGCCACAGTGACTGGGCTCCAAGGCCTACTAAAGATCCCAGTGCCGCTCCTATAAACAGGGAAGGTGCAAATATTCCCCCGCTCATTCCGGATCCTATGGAAAAACCTGTGGCCACGATCTTGGCGATAAGCAGCGTTAGGGCAAATACCAAGGACACCTTGCCGACAAGGGCAGCATTTATGCTTTCATACCCCACACCCAAAGCCCATGGACAGTAAAGGGCAACAATCCCTACCAGGAGTCCGCCAAGGGCAGGACCCAACCAGTCCGGCACCCCTACCTTCCGCCAAAACCTGGGCAAGGAAAAAATCGCTCCCATAAGCACCAGGCTTATGAGACCAGCGACAAGCCCCAGGAAAAAATAAAGGAGCAGCTCAGCCGGATGTGCCATAAAGAAATCGGGGACCTCAAATATCTGCGCCCCTTTCCAAAACGCCCTGGCAACCATCGTACCTGTAACAGCAGATATTACTATGTTGCTGAGAGAGGCGATTTCAAGGTCGAAAAGCAGCACCTCCACTGCAAACAGAGTTCCGGCCATAGGGGCCTGAAAGGTAGCTGCTATGCCGGCTGCTG
>JAJSZR010000065.1 GCA_030262715.1 Deltaproteobacteria bacterium | reverse complement strand
GGCTGAAAATGCCTGACGCCTTGCATGGAGACTCGATCTTTTTGCCAAAGTAACCATTTTGTCAGCTATACGCCTGACCTCTTTGGCCCTTGGAACTGTTGTGACAATTCGACCATGCTTTAACAGCGATGTGACCATATTCCCAAGCATCGCCTTACGATGAGCTGTCTTACACCCCAGTCTATGCGTCCGTCTTCGGTGCCTCATCACTGATTACCTTCTTTTTCTCAGTATTTTCTCTCGCGTCTGTTTTCTCAGGCGGAGTCCATCCCTGAAGCTTCATCCCCAGATGTAATTCCATACTATCGAGGTTTTCCTGGATCTCTTGCAAAGATTTTCGACCAAAATTTTTGGTCTTGAGCATCTCTTGCTCTGTCTTTTGTACCAACTCTCCAATGTAGTGGATATTTGCACTTTTAAGGCAATTGGCCGAGCGTACAGAAAATTCCAGCTCATCAATTTTCCGGTTCAGATATTCAAGCTTACCTTCAAAATCAGAGGAGAGCTTTTCCTCTTCAGACTCCTCCTTCTCGTCAAAGTTAATAAATACCGTAAATTGATCCTTCAGAATCTTTGCCGCATAAGCGATGGCATCCTCAGGAATGATGGTACCATCGGTCAAGATCTCCATGGTCAACTTGTCATAGTCTGTTATTTGACCAACACGGGCTTTCGTGACAACATAATTGACCTTCTGGACCGGAGAAAACAGGGCATCTATAGCTATAGTACCTATGGGCTGATCTGGATCCTTATTGCTTTCAGCGGAGACGTATCCCTTGCCCCATTTAGCCATCATTTCTATCCGCAGCTCACCATCTTCTGTTAATGTGGCAATATGATGATCGGGATTCAGCATCTCAACTCCACCATGTGGAGCAATTATATCCTCAGCACGCACTTCTCCCGGCCCCTGTTTTTTTAATACCAAAATTTTTTCTTCATCCTTGAAAATTTTCAGGTGCACACCCTTCAGATTGAGAATAATATCTGTTACGTCTTCAATTACTCCTGGTATGGTTGCCAGTTCGTGTAACACACCGTCTATTTTTATAGAAACGATCGCAGTCCCTTGTAGAGAAGACAAAAGCACTCGACGCAAGGAGTTACCCAAGGTGGTGCCATAGCCTCTCTCCAGAGGCTCACAACTGAATTTGCCATAAAAGCTTGTGTGTGTTGCACTATTAACCTCCAGCTTTTTGGAACGAATTAGTTCCTGCCAGTTGCGATAGTATAGAGTCTGTTCAGCAGTCATATTGTCTATCTAAGCCTCTCGTACCCTGGATATGATTCTGCTGAAAAAACCCAATCTGCGGCGTTGCTTCAATTTTCCAGCCCATGCGACGTACGATAAGTACGTCTCATTCCTGGAAAATTTCGCGCCTTGCATCCCGGGCTTTTTGAGCGGAATCATGTTTCAGGATTTTTGCGGTATAATCAGGTTATTACTTAGAGTAGAATTCAACTATTAGCTGTTCCTGAATAGGCATAGTTATGTGTCCTCGTTCAGGCATTGCCTTCACTGTACCCTGTAATTTATCCTCATGCAGCTCCAGCCACTCAGGAACACCCCTGCGGGCAAGTGCCCCCAGCGCTTGTTTGATGGGAGCTATAGATTTACTCTTCTCCATTACCTTGATTTCGTCTCCCTGTCTTACCAGGAAAGAGGGTATGTCCATTTTTTTCCCATTTACGGTGAAATGCCCGTGACAAACTAACTGACGGGCCTGTGATCTGGATTCAGCAAAGCCAAGGCGGTAAACTACGCCGTCAAGACGCCTTTCCAGGAGTACAAGAAGATTAGTACCCGTAACCCCTTTTTGACGATCAGCTTTATTAAAATAACTCCTAAACTGTGCCTCCTGTAATCCATATATACGCCGAACCCGCTGTTTCTCTCTCAACCGAATCCCATAGTCAGAGACTTTTATCCGGCCCTGTCCATGTTCTCCCGGCACGTAACTGCGCTTTTCAAAAGAACACTTATCTGAATAACATCTGTCTCCCTTGAGAAAAAGCTTGCAACCCTCCCTGCGACACAAACGACATCGTGGACCTGTATATCTAGCCAAAATACTTCCTCCGGTAAATTGAAATATATGAATATATAAAGAGGCCTACTTGATACTCTCTGGTGCAGGCCTACACTCTCCGCCTTTTTGGAGGTCTGCAACCGTTATGAGGTATTGATGTAACGTCTCGAATAATTGAAATCTTAAATCCTGCTATTTGGAGGGCCCGCACTGCTGCTTCTCTTCCGGATCCCGGCCCCTTGATATGGACTTCAACACTTCTCATGCCATGGTCTGCTGCCTTTCGTACAGCGTTTTCAGCCGCTACCTGGGCGGCAAAAGGAGTGCCTTTCCTGGAACCCTTAAAGCCCTGGGTCCCTGCACTTGACCAGGAAATTGTACTACCCTGTTTATCAGTTATGGTGATTATAGTATTGTTAAAAGTAGATTGTATGTGCACAATACCTTCTGGCACATTCTTCTTTTCTTTTCGACCACCTCTTCTCGGTGATGCCATATTCTTCTGCCCTCCGTTACTAAGACCTTCTCTTCTTTTTGACTACTGAGCGCCTGGGACCCTTTCGCGTACGGGCATTAGTTTTAGTGCGCTGTCCATTAACCGGGAGTCCTCTACGATGCCTAAGTCCCCGATAGCTTCCAAAATCCATCAATCGCTTGATGTTCAATGACACCTCTCTACGAAGATCTCCTTCTACTTTATAACCGGCATCGATAGTCTTCCGTAGCGACGTGATATCTTGATCAGTCAAATCATCGGATTTTTTGTTTCTGTCAATTTTCGCCTTATCCAGAATCTGTTGGGCAGTTGTACGTCCAATCCCATAAATATAGATGAGCGCAATCTCAAGCCTCTTGTTCTTTGGCAGCTCAACACCTGCAATTCTTGCCACAGATCAACCCCCTTAGCTATCCTTGTCGCTGTTTGTGCCTTGGATTTTTGCAAATCACTCGCAGTACGCCCTTGCGCCGGATTATTTTGCAGTCCTTGCAACGACGTCTGATCGATGCTTTAACCTTCATAGCATATACCTCATCGCTCTTCCTGACCAGGATTCAATTTTTACCTGCAACGAAGATTTACCTGGCCCTATATACAACCCGGCCTCTGGACAGGTCATAGGGCGATAGCTCTATGGTCACAGTATCACCAGGCAATATTTTAATATAGTGCATACGCATCTTACCTGAAATATGTGCAAGTACTTTGTGACCATTTTCAAGTTCAACGCGAAACATGGCATTAGGTAAGGTTTCAAGCACCTTTCCCTCAACCTGTATGGCATCACCTTTAGACATCAAATTTACCTTTACTCCTTAATACAAAATCCAAAATAGGCTACCTTCTTCCCTTTAGCCTGGCTCCCTTCATAAATCCTTCGTAGCTTCTGGTGATAAGATGGGACTCAATTTGAGCCATGGTATCCATGCCCACACCTACAACAATCAGAAGGGCAGTTCCACCAAAATAAAAAGGAACATTTAACTTTGAAATCAATATGCTTGGTAATACGCAAATCGCAGAAACATAAATGGCACCTATCAAGGTAATCCTGGTCAGGACCTTGTCAATATATTCAGAAGTGCGCCTTCCTGGTCTGAGACCGGGGACATAACCCCCATGTTTCTTCATGTTGTCTGCGATATCAACCGGGTTGAAGATCATGGCTGTATAGAAATAACAGAAAAAGATAATGGCTATTACAAAGATCGTCTCATAAAACAAACTTCCGGGTCTCAGACCCTGAGCTATGTTCTGCATCCAGGGTACCTGGATAAAATTTGCTATAGTTGCAGGAAACATCATAATAGACGACGCAAAAATCGGTGGTATTACTCCTGCAGTATTTACTTTTAGGGGCAGATGGGTGCTCTGCCCTCCATATACCTTTCGTCCTACTACTCTCCTGGCGTATTGGACTGGAATACGCCTGTGTGACCGCTCCATAAAGCAGATAAATCCAATTACCGCCACCATCATCACTAAAAGAAATATAACTAGGGCAAGGTGTATATCACCAGTACGCATCAGACTGAACGTGTCTATTATGGCTGAGGGCATCCTGGCTACAATGCCGGCAAAGATAATCAGAGAAATACCATTACCGACGCCTCTTTCCGTAATCTGCTCTCCAAGCCACATCAGAAATACCGTTCCTGACATAAAGGTCAAAGCACTTAAGAGCCGAAAAGGCCAGCCGGGCTCTGTTACCACCGGAGCACCACCCGGTGCTGTCATGCTCTCAAGAGCAATGGCTATTCCAAGCCCCTGGATAAGGCTCAGGCCCACTGTGCCATACCTGGTATACTGGCTGATCTTCTTTCTCCCTGCCTCGCCCTCCTTTTTTAAGGCCTCAAGATGCGGGATGGCTACTGTAAGAAGTTGGATGATGATGGAGGCGCTGATATAAGGCATTATGCCCAAAGCCAAAATGGACATCTTCTCAAGAGCCCCACCAGAGAACATATTGAACATACCAAATAGCGTCCCCTGGGCACGGTCGAAGAAAGACGTCATGGCCGCGACATCAATACCCGGAGTAGGAATCTGGACCCCAACTCGATATACAGCCAGCATAAGCAGAGTAAAACCGATGCGTTTACGCAGCTCCGGAACCTGGCCTATACCCCCTAATCCCCTAAGCAATATTTGCCTCCTGGCCCCGGTCCGTGATGATTTCTATCCGTCCACCAGCAGTCTCTATTTTATTTCTGGCAGTTTCACTGACCGCATGAGCACGAACCGTTACCGGCTGCCGTATCTCTCCATCACCTAATATTTTTAGGAGATGATAGCGCTTACGTACCAGTCCCCGTGCTTTCAAGGCGGCAAGGTCCACCACTCCTTCATGCATGATCTTTGCCAGATCACCAATGTTCAATACGCCGTAGACCTTTCTGAAACGGTTCTTGAAACCCCGTTTCGGGAGTTTCCTATACAACGGCATCTGGCCGCCTTCGAATCCTGGACGAATACTGGCACCGGATCGGGATTTTTGGCCATTCTGACCCCGGCAGGCCGTTTTCCCGTGTCCAGACCCCGGCCCTCTCCCAACGCGTTTTTTCCCGCGTTTGGATCCGGGATGAGGTCTTAATGAATCCAATGTAATCATATAGGCTCCTAATTAAACGTCTCGGAAATTCTACAACTTATTGAATTTACAGAAGGTTGTTGAGGCTTGGATTTTTGCCAGTATTCCAACATTCCAATTGGGGCGAAGCCCCTAAGTTCTAAATTCCTCAATTCCCTATTCTACGCTTCTGCCCCGGCACTTTGCCCTGGATACGGAAATACCTAAGACTTCCAGACCATTAAATGTGGCATGCATTACATTGTGTGGATTTTTGGAGCCGAGGCACTTTGTCAATATATCCTGAATTCCCGCTGCCTCCATAATCGCCCTTACTACAGCTCCGGCTATGACTCCGGTACCGGGTGACGCAGGTTTTAACAAAACCCTGCCTGCGCCAAAATGGCCTATCACTTCGTGAGGTATGGTTTTGCTTACCATCGGTATCTTGATCATAGACTTAGTGGCCTTCTCGCGGGCCTTTCTGAGGGCCTCAGGAACTTCTCTGGCTTTCCCCATGGCAAAACCAACTTTGCCGGACCCATCACCTACCACCGAAAGAGCACTAAAGCTGAACCGTCTTCCACCTTTGACTACCTTAGCCACCCGGTTAATATAGACTACTTTTTCTATCAGCTCTTGTTCGTTATCTATATGTTTTCCCTGCAACGCCACCCCCTTACAGTAACTACCTATTATAATTCAGAAATCAAGGCCGACTTCTCTGGCCGCATCAGCGAGAGCACTGACTCGGCCATGATATAGATGTCCGCCGCGGTCAAATGCTACAACATTTACACCCTTTTCCTTAGCCCTTTGAGCAATAATCCGGCCGACCTCTTTAGCCACGGATTTTTTATCTTCAAGATCCCCTGCCTTGCTTTTGATCTCAGGGATCAAAGAGGAAGCAGCCGCGATTGTGACACCTCGTTCATCATCGATAATCTGAGCATATATGTGTCTACTGCTCCGGAAAACTGCCATCCGTGGACGCTCTGCTGTCCCTGATATATGCTTTCGTATGTGCTGCTTACGCCTTAAACGCGCCTTCAGCCTAGGATTGGTCTTTGCCATAATTACTTCCATATGCAGTATTGCTGATGGTTCTGAAATCCATAACTACTGTGCAGCAGTCTTTCCGGCTTTGCGGATTATCCGTTCATCCGCATACCTGATTCCCTTGCCTTTATAAGGCTCTGGTGGCCTAAGAGATCGGATTCTCGAAGCAGTAAGTCCCAAAAGCTCCTTATCATATCCCTCCAGGATTACCCGAATTTCCTTTTGCCGCTCTACCCGAGCCTTGATTCCTTCAGGAAGAGAAAACTCAATTGGATGAGAATAGCCTAAGTGAAGAACCAACTTATTGTCCTTCTCCTCAATTTTATAACCGACTCCTATTACCAGAAGCTCCCGCGTAAATCCTTTTGTGACCCCAACTACCATGTTGTTTATAAGTGTTCGAAACAACCCATGTATTGATCGGCCCTGCCATGTATCGTCAGATCTCCTGACTATCAAGTGTTCGCCATCTCTTTCAACACTTGCCAAGGGATGTATTTCCCGGCTTAAGGTACCTTTGGGACCCTGGACAGTAATAATACGTCCATCTATGGTAATTTTGGCCTCTGAAGGGACGTTTATGGGTCTTTTACCGATTCGAGACATAAAAAAACTCCAGACTACCAAACAGCGCAGATAACTTCTCCGCCTACGTTATTTTGCCTGGCCTGGACATCGCTCATGATGCCCTTTGATGTGGAAATCACTGCTGTTCCAAGCCCCACTCTTATCTTTGGAATTGTGCCTTTTTTACAATATACCCGGCATCCAGGCATACTTATTCGCTTTAATCCGAGAATAACAGGCTGGCCATCGGAGTATCTTAGAAACAACCGAAGAATTTTCTGCCGTTTGTCCTTGAAGATACGGAAGTTGCTTATATAGCCTTCTTTCTTAAGGAGTTTTGCAATTCCTACCTTCAAATTAGAAAAAGGAATGTCAACCCTATCATGCCTTGCCTTATTGGCATTTCGGAGCCGTGTAAGCATATCAGCTATAGGATCAGTCATAGACATATTTAAACTCTCCCAAAAGTATGGAGTTTTACAGCTACCAGCTAGCTTTGATCACCCCGGGAATTACCCCCTGGGAGGCCATTTTTCTGAAACATATTCTGCATAAGCCAAATCTTCTGATAAAGGCACGTGGACGGCCACAAACCGGACATCTATTATACTTTCTGACACCAAACTTGGGTTTCCTCTGTGCCTTATTTATCAACGCCTTTTTAGCCAAACAGCCCTCCTTAATAAATTTTACCTGCGAAACGGCATACCTAAAGAGTCCAACAAGTACCGGGACTCGTCATCGGTTTTAGCACTCGTAACTATCGTCACATTCATTCCCTTAATCTTGTCTATCTTGTCATAATCGATCTCTGGAAAGATAATCTGTTCCTTAATGCCCAAGGTGTAATTACCCCTTCCATCAAAGGCCTTTGGCGATACGCCCCTGAAGTCCCTGATCCGTGGAATAGCAATGTTAATCAACTTTGTAAGAAAATCATACATCCGTTGCCTTCTGAGGGTCACACGACACCCTATGGGCATTCCTTCTCTCACCTTAAAGGCTGCGATTGATTTCCTGGCCCTCGTGACGACCGGCCTTTGCCCGGATATAAGGGTCAATTCCTCAACTGCAGAGTCTAAAATCTTTGGATTCTCAATTGCCTCACCAAGTCCCATATTCAAAATCACTTTTTCGATTTTGGGAACCTGGTGGAAATTCTTATATCCAAAATGTTCCATTAATTCCGGAACACATTCTTTCTTATAGCTCTCTTCTAAGAGGACCATGCCTAAATGCCTCCACAAGGCCTACTTTTTTTCTGTCGGAATGACCTCTCCGCATTTCTTGCAGACGCGGACTTTATCCCCATCTTCCAGGATCTTCCTGGATATTCGCGTTGACTCAGTACATTTTGGACAAATCAACAACAAATTGGACAAATGAATAGATGCTTCCTTTTCTAAAATACCGCCACCTGTACCAGGCCCTGGTTTTGTATGGCGCTTGACTATCTGTGCACCCTCAACAAGTGCCCTTCCTTTAGCAGGCAAAATGGAGAGTATCTTGCCGACCTTACCCTTGTCCCGGCCAGCCTTTACCATTACCCGGTCATTTTTTCTCAGATATGTCTTTACGGTCTTCATTGACCCGGTCTCCTTGGACTACAGTACCTCAGGTGCAAGCGATATTATCTTCATGAAACGCTTTGCCCTCAGTTCCCTGGCCACTGGTCCGAAAATTCGAGTACCAACTGGTTCTCCATTTTGATTTATCAAAACCGCTGCATTCTCGTCGAACCGTATCCAAGAACCATCAATTCGGGATATCTCCTTCTTGGTCCGTACTATAACGGCTTTAACCACGTCACCTTTTTTCACTTTGGAATTTGGTATGGCCTCCTTGACCGAAACAATTACCATATCCCCTATACTTGCAACACGCCTATGGGTTCCACCCAAAACCCGAATACAACACACACGTTTTGCACCTGAATTGTCGGCGACATTTAATAATGTTTCTTGCTGGATCATAATATGATCCTTCCCTTTCTTTTCTAGAGAGCCCTTTCAAGAATCCCTTTAACTAGCCAACGTTTGCGTCGACTCAGGGGACGATACTCTTCTATTAGAATTTTGTCGCCTATTCTGCAGCTATTCCCTATATCATGAGCCATATACTTCTTTTGCCGCTGTATATACTTCCCATATATTGGATGCTGGACTCGTCGAACGACCTTAACAACCACTGTCTTGTCCATCTTGTCGCTGGCAACAATGCCAATAAGTGTTCTACGAGGTCTCTTGTCGGCATTCATGCCATTCTCCATTGCTAGGTCTCAGAATCAGCAACTTTTTCTGCCAGTACTGTTTTAGCTCTTGCTATCGATCGCCTCACAGTACGAATTCTCATTACGTTTTCCAATTGGTGGGTAGCCTGCTGAAACCGAAGATTAAAAAGCTCCTGTCGAAGGTTCTTCTCTTTCTGTTGAATTTCTTCTACGCTCAGTTCCCTGAATTCACCAGCTACGCTCATGGCATCTCACTCCTGGCGACAATCTTGGTAGGAACAGACAGCTTATATTGTGCCAGCCTCAGGGCCGCTCTGGCAGAAACCTCATCTACACCCTCCATCTCATAAAGCATCCTGCCCGGCTTTACCACTGCTACCCATGAATCCACCGCGCCCTTACCCTTACCCATTCTGGTCTCGGCAGGCTTACTAGAGACAGGCTTGTCCGGAAATATTCTGATCCATATTTTTCCACGGCGTTTGACGCGCCTGGTAATAGCTATCCGAGCGGCCTCTATCTGCTGGGCTGTGATCCTGCCACGACCAATAGCCTTAAGGCCATAATCGCCAAAGGACAAATTATTCCCGCGTTGTGCCATGCCTCTTATGCGGCCTTTTTGTTGTTTGCGATATTTAACTTTCTTTGGGCTAAGCATTTTCTCTCCCAATTATATTTCTATTGCCGCAGCTTCAGACTCTTTGTCAGGCAAGACTTCTCCCTTGAACACCCATACTTTGATACCAATTACCCCATAAGTAGTCATTGCCTCAGCCACGCCATAATCAATATCCGCCCGAAGGGTATGTAGCGGGACCCTGCCATCGAGATACCACTCAGTGCGACACATTTCAGCGCCACCCAAACGGCCGGCACTCGCAATCCGTATACCCTGCGCACCAAACTTGCGTGCTATACTAATAGCTCTCTTCATGGCTCTCCGAAAGGAAATGCGCCGTACAAGTTGACCCGCAACGTTTTCAGCTACCAGTTGCGCATCTATTTCCGGTCTTCGGACCTCTGTGATGTCAATCACTAGCCGCCGTTTGACTATCTTTTCCAAAGACCGCTTCAGGCTCTCAATTTCCACACCTTTTTTACCGATAATTATTCCAGGACGCGCGGTGAATATGCGGATGCGTAATCTCTGTGCAGCCCTTTCTATCTCAATTTTGGATATTCCTGCATGATAGACCCTGTTCTTAATGAACTTTCTGATCTTGTAGTCCTCAAGGATCAGGGCTGAATACTCCTTCTCCGAAAACCAACGCGAGTCCCATGTACGCGTTATTTGTAGCCTGAGGCCGATTGGGTTTACTTTTTGGCCCAAAGTATCCTCCTAACTTTCCCATTCATATTAATTTATCCTTCATCCAATATTATCGTTATGTGGGAGAAACGATGTTGTATTCTGTAGGCCCTGCCCATTGCCCTGGGATGAAATCTCTTCAGTTGAGGGCCTTGATCCACCATAATTTTTTTAATGTACAGGATATCCACATCAATATTTGGATTTTGATCCGCATTAGCCAAAGCTGATTCAAGCACCTTTTTAATCATCCTTGCGCCCTTTTTGGGCATGAAACTGAGGATCTGCAATGCCTCTCCCACAGACTTACCACGAACAACATCGGCAACCAGTCGAGTCTTTTGCGGAGAAATTCTTAAGTATTTGGCAACTGCCCTGGCTTCCATTAGTGCAATGCCCTCTCTTACGTTTTCCGAATCCTGGATTTTTTATCAGCAACGTGACCGTAATATGTACGGGTTGGCGAAAACTCACCAAGCTTGTGCCCGACCATATTTTCCGTAATAAATACAGGGATAAATTTCCTGCCATTGTGCACTGCAAAGGTGAGCCCCACCATGTCAGGCACAACCATGGATCGTCTAGACCAAGTCTTGATGACACGTCTGTCTTTAGTCTCAATGGCCTTAAGCACTTTTTTCATCAGGTGATCATCAACAAAAGGACCTTTTTTTACCGACCTTGGCACCTGTTTTCTCCTATTTCCAAAGACTATTTCTTTTTGTGCCTGCTTCGTACTATAAAGGTATCACTAGGTTTGTTCTTTTTCCTTGTGCGATATCCCTTTGCAGGCATTCCCCATGGACTGCAAGGATGTCTGCCGCCGGAAGACTTCCCTTCACCACCACCCATGGGATGGTCAACGGGGTTCATGGCTACTCCACGCACCCTTGGACGTCTCCCAAGCCACCGGTTCCTGCCGGCCTTACCCAGTTTAATATTTTCATGATCGAGATTTCCTACCTGACCAATAGTAGCCCGGCAGGTATTGAGAAACATCCTTACTTCCCCACTTGGGAGGCGCAATTGTACGTATTTGCCTTCCTTGGCCATTACTTGAGCTGAACTACCAGCACTTCTTACTATCTGACCGCCCTTACCAGGACGCAACTCCACGTTATGTACCAAAGTACCCAAAGGAATATTCTTTAATGGCATGCAATTACCAGGATGTATATCCGCTACATCGTCAGACACAACGAATTCGCCGGTATTGAGTCCCAAGGGGGCCAGAATGTATCTCTTTTCCCCATCAAGATAATGCAGGAGGACGATCCTTGAAGACCTGTTGGGATCATACTCGATAGCAGCCACTTTTGCCGGCACACCGAGTTTATGTCTCCGAAAATCTATGGTCCTGTATTTACGTCTGTGTCCACCACCCCTGTGTCTGGCAGTAACCCTCCCGCAGGCGTTTCTACCGCCACTGCGCTTAAGGGACCCAACCAATGATTTCTCCGGGGCCTTGTCACTGATTTCACGATCTACCAATACAGTCATGCCGCGTCTAGCCGGGGATGTTGGTTTGTATTTTTTAATCGGCATTATACACCCTCAAAAAACTCAATACTTTCCCCAGGGTATAGCCTTACAATGGCCTTTTTGAAGCCGGAGCATTTACCTGTAAATCGGCCAACTCTCTTGGGCTTACCTTTGACCTTGATGGTCCGGACAGACAGCACTTTCACTTTAAAGATCTTCTCCACCGCATTTTTAATTTCAATTTTATTTGCCTTGCGATCTACCTTAAAGGTTAACTGATTTGCCATCTCTTTCTGTAAAGTGGCCTTCTCGGTAATCAGCGGGGCCTTTATCACCGAATACAGTTCCTTCATGGCTGCAGTCTCTCCTCGATCGCTCCAACAGCAGGTTCCTTGATTATCACATATTCGTATTTCAATAAATCATACACATTAATGCCTTTTAAAGGCAGGATCTTAACATTAGGGATATTACGTGAGGAAAGTTCCAGGATCTTATCCGGAGTATCAGTCACTATTATGGCCTTTTTTATATCAAAACGGTCAAGCAGGCCTTTCATGTCCTTGGTTTTTATTTGCTCCAGGCCAAAATCCCTGAGGACCAAGAGACGATCGCCCTCGATCTTTGTGCTCAATGCCATCCTCAGCGCCAGACGGCGGACCTTTTTAGGCAAGCTATAGCTATAATCTCTGGGCTTCGGGCCAAATACCGCGCCGCCTCGTTTCCATAATGGCGACTTATTGCTGCCTGCACGGGCCCGGCCGGTCCCTTTCTGACGAAAAGGTTTCCTTCCACTTCCACTGACTTCACCCCGCGTCTTGATGCAAGCGGTGCCGGCCCGTTTTCCGGCCAACTGCCATCTGACCACTTCGTGGAGTATCCCTTCCTTGGGTATCATACCAAAAACGGCGTCGCTCACCGTAAGCTCGCCGACTTTCTCTCTCTGTGCGTTATAAACTGGCAGGATTGTCATGGATTGCCCGGTCTCCTCTATTTTAATCGCACATATACAAGTTGATTAATGGCACCCGGGACACATCCCTTAACCAGTAGCAGGTTCTCATCGGGTCGCACGTCAACAACCATCGAATTCTTCACCGTAACACGACTGCCTCCCATGCGGCCAGGCATCTTTTTGCCCTTAATGACCCTGGATGGAGTAGCACTCTGTCCCGTAGAGCCTACCGCTCTATGATGTTTGGATCCATGGCCCATAGGACCCTTAGAAAATCCATAACGTTTTATCGTACCGGAAAAACCTCTACCCTTGCTCATTCCTGCTATGTCTACTAGCTGACTTATCTCCAGATCCTTCAATGTGAGGACCTGGCCCACATCAAAGGCGTCAGGATCCTTTACTGATATCTCCCGAATATAGCGGAAGCCATGGGACAGCCCCGCCTTCTTCACATGGCCCTGTTCAGGAAGCTTCAGCCTGCCTAAGGACTTTGGGGAAAATCCAAATTGCAATGCATTATAGCCCTCTCTTTTCACTGTCTTCTTTTGAAGCACAGTACACGGACCAACCTCCAGCACTGTGACCGGGACGGCCTGACCATCCTCGGAAAAGACTTGGGTCATTCCCACCTTGCGGCCCATCATGCCTGTTAAATTCGACATTGCTGTTGTCCCCGTCATTATTCCTATAGCTTAATTTCAACATCTACCCCAGCAGAGAGCTCTAACTTCATTAAGGCGTCTATTGTCTGTTGAGTAGGCTCAAGGATATCTACGAGTCTCCTGTGAGTACGGACCTCAAACTGTTCCCTCGACTTCTTGTCTACATGAGGAGAACGCAAGACAGTGCAGCGTCTAATAGAAGTAGGTAACGGGATTGGCCCGCCAAGACGGGCTCCGGTCCGTTTTACTGTATCAACGATTTCACCTACAGACTGATCAAGCTGCTTGTGATCGTATGCCTTGAGACGAATTCTTATCCTCTGGGTCGGGATCATTATCCTTCATTCTTCAATTCTATGTTAATTGGTGAATATAGCTACTCCACGATTTTGGTTACCACGCCGGCCCCGACTGTTCGGCCACCTTCGCGGATCGCAAATCGAACTCCCTCTTCCATGGCTATGGGCTGAATCATCGAAACCTCAAAAGATACATTGTCACCGGGC
>JAJSZR010000064.1 GCA_030262715.1 Deltaproteobacteria bacterium | reverse complement strand
CACCTGAGTAAATACAGATATCGTCAAATAGTTGAGTCGTTGAGTCGTTGAGTAGGAAAATAAGTATGTTAAATCAGCATATTAGAGCTTCAATTACATCAAGTATCCAATTTCTATGCAAACTATATAAATTCAAATAATAATAACCACTTAACTAATCAACTGCTGAACCACTTAACGAGGTCTGAAATACGCCGATTTTGGTACTTTTCGTCTTGTTCGATGCCAAAAAAGGTCACTTATTGACAAAAATTGGTCTGAGGGAGAAGAGCAGTTGAAAGGCTGAAGGCTGAAGTAAATTGGAGGGAGAAGAGCAGGGAAATATTTTCTTCACCGCCCGCTTCGCTCAAGACGCAAAGGACGCAAAGAAATGACGGGGATGAAGAGAATCAGAGGGGCAGGTGGAAGGTGGAAGGCTGAAGTAGGAGAGGAGCAGAGGGGTATTAATCATTTATCTCGGATCGAAGAAAGCATTAAAACCCTTCTTTCGTAAACCCTTTTTTAGTTTTCTGTCGCCTGTCCATAGTAGACCACCAAGTTTTAGCGTTAAAGCCACGTGTGGAGAATCCGCTTCATCAATATCTGAGCAAAGTTTATATGCCTTTTGGCGTACAGACTGATCGATCAGTTCCTCTTTTGATATGATGACACGTCTCAGTATTATATAAAATACCCGAATGACTTCCTCTTCCGAAAGCCGGCTAAGGCTAATGAGTTCCTCTTTATGCTTGAACAACTCAACAATGACAGACTCGCAGATATGGAATGAATGCTCTGAGCCGAGGATCGTTTGTGCAAATGTCGACCGGCTACGCAGCAAAGCTGAGAACAGGATGTTTGTGTCAATGACAACTGGTTTTGGCGAAAACATTGATGCTTATTTAAAAAATACCTTTTACTTTTTGCCATGCTGCTTGTTTTACATCAGAGGTCAAACTTTCTGCATCCGGCTCCGTTAATTGGCTGCGTCGTCGAATTGACTCTAATTCAAGATAGTCAAGCAATTTTTCCAGCGCCTTTTGGTCAACTGATTCACGTGATAGGCTAATGATGATATTTTCCTGGTCGCCAGTTACTTTGTAGGCCAAGTTCATATTTTACCTCCTTCTTTCATTCATGCTTTCTGGTGTTGTTTTTACTCAAGGGGTCATTCTGTTGTCAAGTAGAGGGGGCGCGATACTCTTGCTACCGATTTTAATATAGAAAGCGTTGTGTCTGCGGTGAATAAAGGTTCAGGACAAGGCGCAGAGAAATGACGGGGCTGAAGAAAATTAGAGGGAGAGGAGCGGGTGGAAGGTGGAAGGCTGAAGGCTGAAGTAACCGCCCGCTTCGCTCAAGACGCAAAGGACGCAGAGAAATGACGGGGCAGGAAAAAGACTCACCGCAAGGACGCAGAGGAAAAATATTCTCTATCGCTTCGCGATTGTTCAGAATACCGGAAGACCGAGTGTTTTTTGAACGTCGTAAGGCGTGAATTCTTTTAGTCTGTTCTCACTGCGCTCTGCGGTGAATAAAGGTTCAGGGCAGGGGGCAAGCTTCGGGACATGAATATGGACGTGCAGTTTTTACGATGATAAACTATAGCAAAATATAGGATCGGGTTGGAGTCTGATCGAAGGGAAGTTCAGCCTAAAACCCCAGGGAGGAAGCGATGGTTATGCAGACGGGTCCAGTGCTTAGCACCTTGGCGCAGAAGTTACACATTCCAGAGGAGGAGTTGCTCAGGCAGGGGTTACATGCCTTTTTGGAGCGCCAACTCCGTGCGGTGAAGGCGGAGAGCTTCGAGATCTACGGTCGCTACGGCGTATCCAGCGTTGATGAGATGGAAGCACGCTATCGGGATGGCACTCTGGAAGAAGCTGATTCCTGGCGAGATTTGCAGCGTCTGGACCACCTGGAATACAAGCGAGATTGTTTGCAGCAGCTTCTTGAGACAGTGCTATGAAGTTGGTAGATGCCGAACGGCTGCGCGAGATTGCCGAAGTAGAGTTTGCTGACATCGTGGCTGAAGCATTCGTTCCCGACGCCAACGAACTTCGCATTATCTTGACCGACGGCAGTTTTGTGGATGTCTGGTTTTCCCTGAAGTTAACAGGTAGATACAGTTACCACTGGGAGCGTAGGGCAGTTGACGGCACTATCTACCGGCATGACAACGCACCCCACAAACGCTGGCTGCCGGATCAGAGTATGGATTGCTTGTAACCTGACAGAGTATCCAGTCATCCCTGCCGGCAAAAGCGAGAACTACTACCGGTCTAAGCTTGGATGACGAAAGGTCCGAAAAAGGAAATCTGACAAGCACTACCGAACTTTCTGAAGGTGTGACCATGCTTCCGCCTCCTCAGGACGATTCCAATCTTCTGAAAGAACTGCTTCGCTTAGCAGGGCCGTTTCAGCTATAACTTCCGATTTTTCATCAAGAATCGTGAGTATTGCTTTGCAACGTTTCCTCAAATGAATCGGTTCCTGAAGACAGACTTCACCATTTTTTTCGATAATTGCTTCCACAGATTTAAGCATATTCTTTTTTCCTTATGTAGTCACACTACCATATTTCCCTGAAAGTTTATATTGAAGGAATAGCCATGAAACGCAGCATCTTCAATCACAGTTTCAAGAGTCCCAATCGATGAAGATAAAATAGAAGAAGCTTTCCCATTTCGTAAAGCTTGACAGCTAATAGCTTCGAGCCTCATAGGCAAACTTTTCAGGTGTCTCTTTTAGCGAAATCAGCACTGAATCTGGACATTGAATCAGGGTAGTTGGCATATTATTCCCCTCTATTCATTCCAGTCATTTTTTCTAAGCATTACCTTCAATTCAGTTTCGTGTCAACGAAGAATCATTATATAAACTGAATAGGGGACAGACGAATAATGCAGCGCAAAATATCTGATCCAGGAGTGGGCATTGCGCCCCCTTTTATTTCAGCAAAAGGAGCAGGTGGCAGGTAGAAGGCTGAAGTAACCGCCCGCTTCGCTCAAGGCGCAAAGGACGCAGAGGAAAAATATTCTCTATCGCTTCGCGATTGTTCAGAATACCGGAAGACCGAGTGTTTTTTGAACGCCATACGGCGTGAATTTTTTAGTCTGTTCCCTCTGCGCTCTCGGTGGTGAATAGGTGAATAAAGGTTGTCTAACTGGATTTTTTTGACGATTATGCTCTGTAGTTGTAGAATAAAATTGTGCGGATTGTTGAGTTTCATCGTTTTCTAAATGACAATAATGCCCTTCGTGTACGGTTTGAGGTGGAGCGTGGGCAAGTTCTGAAATTTGTAGTACAACTGGAATGCCATTTTGGTGATGATGAAGCGTGGATGCCGGTTATTCGTTATGATACCGCGCACGGTTTCGCGCACTGTGATAAACTTTACCCCTACGAGCCAATAATCAAGACGAAGATGGAAACTAAAGGCCATAACGAGGCTTTGAATGTGGCCATGAACGATTTGGTGGATAATTGGAGCAAGTACCGAAGGAGATATGAGGAATGGCTCAGGTCGAAGTAATGGCACCTGCTAATGTAGTGAAACGAAATATTTTATTAGTAAAAGAAATTATGCGGCATTTACTCAATAATCCGCAGGTATTCAGTTCGTTACCAGATAAATTTGAATTGGTCATTTTACCGGAAGATGATCCTGAGATGCGTCTATACAACTTGGAGTTACTTGATAAGTACGAAAGCGGAGATAAGCCGATAGTTTTTGCTCGGGTTAAAATACGAGAAACAAACGTTGAAATACAAGATAGACCACGTTTATACGCGCCAATACCGATAGCGGTATAACCGATGCAAGTTAAGGTGAAATTTTTCCACCTTGTGCGGTTAGATATTGGATTTATTGTTAGCGAAGAAAAAAAGAGCTATCACGAAAGCACAAGAGATTGAAATCACGAAAGGAAAGTCTCTGGATGGACGCGCCAACTTGAGTTTCAGGTTTTTGTTTCGTGTTTTCATACCTTCGTGTTTTCGTGATTAATTTTGAGTAGTTTCTTAAACGCACAGGTCAAATTTTTCAGTCTGTTCTCTAGCGTCGACGCCCCTCTTGTTTCAGAAGGTCATAGGTGCCGATCCGTCTCAGTATCAAGAATCCTTTTTCAATTTTGAAAGTCAGTCGATATCCGCGAGTGACTCGAATTTCGCATATCTCGGTGCCTCTTAACTTCTTTATCCCCAGAGAGGGGTGTTTTGGGTTTTCCACCAGCCGAAGAAGCTGTTTGTCGGCCCTTGTCTGAATCTGCGCGGGTAGGTTTTTGTAATCCTTCGAGAAGGATGCGGTGCGTCTAATCTTCACTGTGAAGGTCTTTCAGAAGGTCTTTAACATTCTCGAAATCCTTGTATTCGCCGCTCCGCAGGTCTTCCTCTGCTTCCATTTCCTTTGTTTGCCACTCAGGAGTCCAGAACCATGCCTGCTCTCTTGGTACTTTTATGGTTCTTATGGGAACCAGTCTCGCGCTGTCGCCTTTGAGCTGGAACTCTATTTCATCTCCAGGCTTTAGATTCAGCGCAGCCATAATTTTCTTGGGAAGGGAAATTTGCCGTTTTGCACTGATTTTCATAGCATCTTACTCCTTTACTTCATTACTATCCAACTGCACAAAATAAAAGATCCTTTACCAGCAGTCAAGTATCTTCTTCAGGTTACGAAAAACTTCAGTCCCTGGGCACGGCCATCATACGCTCAACGGCCTTGAGGGCCTTTAAGCGAATCTTTTCAGGCACAATAATTACGGGATTTTCTGTCTGAAGGGCCTGCAACACCTCCTTCAGGCCTGTTTTTTTCATGTCTATGCAGATCATCTCGGGAGAAGCGGCATAAAATCTCTTTCCCGGATCTTGTTTCTTCAACGTATGTAAAAGCCCGATCTCTGTGGCGACAATGAATTCTTTTGCCTTGGATTCTGCCGCAAAGGTCAGCATACCGCTGGTGCTTCTTACCGCATCCGCCATGTCCAGTACCTCCGGAAGGCACTCCGGATGGGCCATCAGCAAAGTCCCGGGATGGGCGGCTTTTGCTTTCTTTACCTGGTCAACTGTCAGTTCATTGTGAATCGGACAGTAACCAAGCCAGTAATGGACTTTTTGATCTGTGTGTCTCTGTACCCACATTGCCAGATTCTTGTCCGGGGTCATAAGGACTTCGGGAGTTTTTAAGGATTTAACAACCTGCACTGCATTGGCCGAAGTACAGCAAATGTCGCTCTCTGCCTTGACTTCGGCTGTAGAATTCACATATGTGACCACAGGCACGCCGGGATACTTTGCTTTTTCAGCCTTCAGCTCAGCAGCGTTTAGCATGTCTGCCATACCACAGCCCGCCTCTTTAACAGGCAGTATCACTTTTTTATCCGGACAAACAATGGCCGCAGTCTCAGCCATAAAACGGACCCCGCAAAATATTATGATACCGGCTTCAGTCTTTGAGGCCTGAATACTCAGGGCCAGGGAATCCCCGGTAAGGTCCGCAATATCCTGGACCTCCGGCACCTGGTAATTGTGAGCGAGAATGATAGCGTTTTTCTCCTGTGCCAGTGCACGGATTTCTCCAACTAAATTTTCATTGGACATTTTGCTCTCCTGACTTTAGTCTTTAACATCATCTGTACGGTAAATTTCCACACCTGGAGGTGGAACAAACCGGAAAAGGGCGTTTGAAAGACCTTTATTAACCTTGACATCGCTGAATACGAGATGTGTTCTGCTACCTAACTGGTCTTTCAGCCACATCTCCTTTACCAGATGGGTGTGAGAATCCACGATAATCCATATAGTGCTTACCTGTGGTACCGGGTTCCTTGGAGTAAGCTTCAGCGTCCACTTGGTATCTGGTTGGCCTTTTACAGGATGCTCTACTATGAAAAAATGCTTGAGGTCACCTTTGCCAAAAAAAAAGGCCTTGCTTATCTCAGTTGAAAGTAATTGATCCCTGGGAAGGACCATTACCTGATTGGCTTCCTCTTCATAGACATATACCTCTTTACCGCTGGTGACAATAAGCTGTGGTTCCGGCTGACGGTATTCCCAGCGCATCTGGTGCGGACGCTTGAAATAGACCTTTCCTCCTGCCTTGAGACCCTCTGAGAAACCGGAAGCAAACGTCTCCTGCTCGAAGTGAGAGGTAATATCAGTGGTGGCTTCGTATTTTTTCTGTAACATGGATACAAGATCTTCTCCACGACCTGAAAGACCTTCTGCCAGGGACTTTGAAACAGAAAATAAAACCATAACCATAAGCAAAAAAAGGTAAAATAAACGCACATTGTGCATAATTATGTCTCTCCATTTGGCTACAAAATAATGTAAGCGTTCACGGAACGCTGAAATTGGAAATTGGAAATTTGGCCTTCATGCCTTTGTACTGTTGATGAACACATTCAATGATTTGGTTTCTTCATTCGTTTCATCTCTCCCGAATTTCTACTTTCCAATTTCAAGTTTCAAGCCGTGAACGGCTACAAAACAATACTTTGCCCGGATACTAAAGTATTTTTTGAGGTTCATCCAGCCTTGTTTTTTCGTGTTTTCGTACCTTCGTGTTTTCGTGATTAATTTTGAGTAGTTTCTTAACCGCAGCGAGCAGGCGGTTAATTTTCATACTAGCGTTTCCATTCACAAAATGTTATCAATTTAATATATGATAGCCTTTGATTTGCGTTGCGATCAAGATCACACCTTTGAAGCCTGGTTTAAGAATCGGGAGGCGTTTGAGACACAGAAAGAGGGAGGTCTGCTGACTTGCCCTGTCTGTGGCAGTAATAATGTACAAAAAATCCCTTCTGCAGTTGCAGTATGCACTAAGTCTGTTGGAAAAGATGGCGATACCTCAGAATCTGCCTTGAATAAGGTGCTGAATAAGATCTACACTGTGGTGAAAAAAAATACGGAAGACGTAGGAACGGCCTTTGCGCAAGAGGCCCTTAAGATGCATTTCGGTGTGACTGAAAACCGTAACATAAGGGGTGTTGCTACGCCAGAGGAAGAAAAGACGCTGAAAGAAGAAGGGATTTCCTTCATGAAAATTCCAGTACCTGAAAAAATTTCTCCAAAGGGTCATTGAACAATCATGGACGTAACAAAAAAGGTATTACTCCGTGTAGAACAAGGAAGACTGGTGAAAATGGAATACCAGGTCAGGCTATCCTCTGGAAAAATTGTAGATTCCTCTGAAAAGGCAGGGGGGCCGGTAACCTTTATATGTGGGAAGGGTATTTTCCCCAAACCTGTTGAGGAAAATATTGTCGGGCTTGCACCCGGAGAAAAAAAGGTAATATTTGTCCCTCCAAGCTATACCTATGGCCATTATGATCCTGGAAAGGTATCACTGGTGGCCGTTGAAAGGATTTCAGGAGAAGTTGAGGTAGGCAAGGTAGTCAAGGCCCCTGACGAATTTGGCTTAATACGGCCGGCTTTGGTTAAGTCCGCCTTGTCAAGCGCCATGATGCTGGACTTTAACCATCCCCTGGCCGGCAAGACCCTGCATTTTGAAGTATTTGTAAAAGATGTCCGCATTACCACGACACAAGAGGATAATTAATCAAAAGCTACTTCTTTCGATCTACGACACCTTCCTTCCTTCTTGATTGAACAGGATAAAGGTAACCGCAAGCTATGGAAAAAGTCCTTAAAGAAGCAGGACTCTTTGAAATATACGAAGAAATCCTGTCCAACACCCGCTTAAGTGCCGAGGATGGAGAGCTGCTCTTCTCCACCCCTCATCTGCCGGCCCTTGGCTACCTGGCCAACCTGAAAAGAGAAAGGCTTAACGGAAACCGCGCCTATTACATATATAATCAGCACATAAACTACTCTAATATCTGTATAAATTTGTGTAAATTTTGTGCCTTTGGAAAGGAAAAGACCCATCCGGAGGCCTACGAGATGTCCATAGAAGAGATAATCTCCAAGATAAGGGAGAGACATTCCGAACCTATTACAGAGGTCCACATTGTCGGCGGCCTGCACCCGGATCTCCCATACCAGTATTATATTGACATGCTGAAGGCCATAAAGGCCGAAAGACCCGAGATCCATATCCAGGCCTTTACCTGTGTGGAGATAGCACACCTGTCAGCCATTTCAGGCCGGTCAATCACCGAGACGCTGGAAGATCTTGTACAGGCCGGCCTGGGATCTATCCCCGGAGGTGGAGCAGAGGTCTTCAGCACCAGAATACGGGAAAAGCTCTGCCCTGGTAAACTCTCCGGAAAGGACTGGCTGGAAGTTGCCAAAACCGCCCATAGAGCAGGTCTCAGGACCAATGCCACCATGCTCTATGGGCACATTGAGACAATTCCTGAACGGATAGAACACCTGCTGGCCCTGAGAGAGGCCCAGGATGAAACGGGTGGATTTCTGTGCTACATCCCCCTTGCTTTTCACCCCAAGAATACAAAGCTGGAACACCTGTCATCCACAGGTGGGGTGGATGATCTTAAGAGTATTGCCGTATCACGGCTCCTGCTGGATAACTTTTCACATATCAAGGCCTACTGGGTGATGCTTGGACCAAAGGTTGCGCAGATCGCCCTGTCCTTTGGTGCAGACGATCTGGACGGGACTGTCCTGGAAGAAAAGATTACGCACATGGCCGGGGCAGACACCTCCCAGGCCATGACCCGCAGTGAGATCGAGCACCTTATCCGACAGGCCGGGAGAAAACCTGTAGAACGAGACACCCTTTACGAGCCGGTCTGAACTCATCCTCCACTATGATTGCCCAGATAATATCAAGGGTCCGGGATGGCAGGCACCTTTCAGGAGACGAGGCCCTCTTGCTTTATCAAGAGGCAGACCTGAATATACTGGGTCAGCTTGCTGACGAGATAAGGCAGAGGCTGCACCCAGAACCCATTGTCACATATGCCATAGACCGGAACATAAACTATTCCAATATATGCATCTCCGGATGTAAGTTCTGTGCTTATTACCGTGCACCAGGTGACATTTCAGGTTATATACTCTCCAGGGAAGATCTGGCTGAAAAGTTGGAGGAGACAAAATCGCTTGGGGGTACCCAGATCCTGCTGCAAGGCGGGCTCCATCCTGATCTTCCCTTTAGCTTTTATGAGGAAATGCTATCTTTTATAAAGGCGGATTTTGCAATCCATTGCCACGCATTTTCTCCTCCTGAGATCGTTCACTTTTCCAATATTTCAGGTCTGTCTGTAAAAGAGGTCCTGGTCAGGCTTATAAAAGCCGGACTCGATTCCATCCCGGGTGGTGGAGCGGAAATATTGTCAGACAGGGTAAGAAGGCAGATCTCCCCAAGGAAGGCCACAACGGATGAATGGCTGAATGTAATGGAGACTGCCCACGGATTAGGCCTTAAGACCACTGCCACCATGATGTACGGCCACGTGGAACGTCTTGAGGAAAGGATTGAGCACCTTTTGCGCCTCAGGAAACTTCAAGACCGGACCGGCGGGTTCACGGCCTTTATTGCCTGGCCCTTTCAACCCCAAAACACTGCTCTTGACGTCAGACCATCCACCGGACAGGAATACTTGAAATTGCTTGCCATCTCCAGGATTGTCCTTGACAATTTCCCGAACCTTCAGGCCTCATGGGTCACCCAGGGTCCAAAAGTGGCCCAGATTGCCCTGTTTTTCGGGGCAAATGACTTTGGCAGCACAATGATTGAGGAAAACGTGGTCGCAGCAGCCGGGGTGAGTCATCGACTCTCGGAAACAGAAATACGTAGAATTGTAACTGATGCCGGCTTTGAACCCCGTCAGCGCCTGATGGACTATACTTTGGTTGAAGAATCCGGTGATTAAATCACCAAATTCCCTCCATCTCCACATAGCCAGATGGGTGGTTCCTGTCTCAAGTCCTCCAATAGAAAACGGGGCAATAGCGACCTTTGAAGGAAAAATAGTAGGGGTGGGACCGGCCTCTGAACTCCGCTCAAGCTATCTGGCAAAGATAAGAGACTATGGAGACTCCATACTCTGTCCTGCCTTGATAAACACCCACTCTCACCTTGAACTCTCTCCACTCAGGTGGCGTCTTTCTCCAAGCGGCTCCTTTGTTGACTGGGTAAGGGCACTGATTGAGGCCCGAGACCTGATCAGGCCCGAGGAATGGGAACCAGCCATATTCCAGGCGATAAAGGAGATGCAACAAAACGGGATAATAGGTGTTGGAGACGTGGGAAATCTGGATGTTATTCCCATTTTGTCTTCCAGAAAAGATGGCACATGGCCTTTCAGGGGCGTCTTTTTTCAGGAACTGGTATGCCCGATACCGAATGGAGCGGAAGAAGAAATCCCTCTCGGTCCTCTTTTTGTAAAAAGAAGAGTTAATGAGCCTACGGACATCTTGGGGCCTCCTTTTCACTATGCCTTTTCCGCCCATGCCACGTATTCCGTGGCACCTTCGGTCCTTAAAGCCATCAAGGCATGGGACCAGGGCCATGGTATGCCGTTTCCCATTCACGTAGCCGAATCAGAAGAGGAGATAGAGTTCCTGCAAGGTGGGCAGGGCCCCATAAGAGATTTCTTGGAAGAAAAGGGGCACTGGCCCTTGAATTATGATCTCCCCAAAACATCTTCTGTAAGGTATCTTGAAATCTTGGGTCTGCTCGATAGGCATACGGTCTGTATCCATTGTGTCCATGTGGACCGGGATGACATCTCAATCCTGGCGAAAAAAGGGGCCAGCGTTTGCCTGTGTCCAAGGAGCAACATATTCCTTGGAGTGGGTGTGCCTCCTGTGGAAGAGCTTCATGCTTCAGGTATACCCTTAGCCCTTGGCACTGACAGCCTTGCAAGCAACGACCAGCTTTCCATTTTCGCCGAGATGGCAAGCCTTTCAAAGCTGGCCCCCGGTCTTCCTCCTGAGGCCATTTTCAGGGCGGGTACTTATGATGGAGCAAGGGCGCTTGGTATCTCTGGGGAATTGGGGAGTCTGGCCCCTGGCAAAGCCGCCGCATTTCTGGCAGTAGCGTCCGGTCCCATTGGAAATAGAGATGTCCTGGAATTCCTGGTCCATGAAGGAAACAAGGGATTGGGTGATTGGGGAAATTGGGTGATTTGGTGATTGAAGAGGTAAGATCCGGAATAAAAATGGGGCTGGAGACCAGCGACATCCAGTATGCCAAACTGGGCATTGTGAACTTTATTAACACATCGCCGATCTATATCCCCTGGCAGGAAATGGGTCCTCTCAACGGATGGGCGGTGGAAGAGGGCCCCCCTACGCTTTTGAACCGTCATTTGGCCCAGGGGAAACTGGATGCGGGTATTGTATCCTCCTATGCGTATGGCCTCAATGCAGACAGATATTACATATTGCCGGACCTGAGTATAAGTGCCACCGGCCCTGTGGGTAGCGTGATCCTCCTCAGTAAGGTACCAATTGAAGAACTCCATGAAAAACCTGTGCTATTGACTTCTCAATCCGCAACTTCCATCAACCTCTTGTATATAATACTGGAAGACTTCTTAGGACTAAGGCCCATATTCAGGACAGGTAGTTTCGAAGAAATGCTGGGTGATTCGGTGGCCCGGGCCTACCTCGCCATAGGGGACGAGGCCCTGAAGCTGCGATCTAACCATGATAATCTATTCCGGTCGGATCTGGCTAAAATCTGGCTGGACCATACAGGCCTGCCTTTTGTATTCGCCGTATGGGCAGTCAGGGAAGAAAGCTGGATTGCATGGCCGGAAAAAATACGTCTCCTCCATAAGCGCCTCAGCAAATGCTATCACAAGGGCCTGAAGGAACTCGAACGAATAAGTAAACTGGTTGCCCCCAGGATACCGATGGCCTCATCAGACTGCCTGGAATACCTTAAGGGCATAGATCTCGACCTTTCAGAAGAAAAGCAACAGGGGCTGCTCCATTTCTTCAGACTGTTACATGACCGCGGTGGTTTTCCCAGGGTCCTGGAGTTAAAAACGCTGCCTTTCAGAGGGTCAAGGGGCAAGGGGCAAGAGAAAGATGAACATCGAACATCGAACGTCCAACATCGAATTTTGAATGGGAAAAGATGAAGAAACAGACTTATGACCTGGAAGAAAGGCTGCTAATTAAAAAATCTGAACTATTAAATGATATTTTAGAGGAAACAGAAATAGCCGTTGAATGTCACGCGGCGCAAGCGCCTGCGCTGCGCGTCGGTATTGGATATTTGTTTTTCATTCGACGTTCATCTTTCAATGTAACCTTTGAACCCTGAACCTGTGGACGTCTATAGATAATGATACCAACAGGAAAAGAGAAAAAGCGCTTTGTCCGGGACAAATTCGCTTCTGTTTCCAGGAGATATGATCTCTTAAACGGGTTGCTCAGTTTTTACATAGACCACTACTGGAGATGGGTGACCACGCGTGAGTTGGATGAGTTCAAGCAAGGCCCTATCCTGGATCTCTGTGCGGGAACACTGTCCCTTTCGGCTGAAATTGTAAGGCAGATAGAGCGCCCCGTGGTGGCAGTGGATTTCTGTTATGAGATGCTCCATTATGGGGCTGTTCAATGGAAAAATGGCAGCAAAAAGGCAAAACATATAGTCCCTGTATGCGGTGACGGAGAGTACTTACCGCTCCATGACTTGAAATTCCAGGGAATAACAGTGGCCTTTGGAGTCAGGAATCTCAGCCGGCCGGAACAGGGCCTCAGAGAAATGCTGAGGGTACTGAAACCAGGAGGAAAGCTTGCGATTCTCGAATTCTCACGCCCGAAGAATCCCATTTTTTCTCCGATATACAGGCTCTATCTGCATAAACTCCTCCCCTTTATGGCCGGCGTCATCTCAGGCGACAAAGAGGCCTATCGCTATCTGGCAGATTCCATTCAGGGCTTCTATGAACCTGATATCCTGGCTGCGATGATGAGGGATGCGGGATTTCGAGAGGTTAAACACAGGTCTTTAACTATAGGTATTGTTACCCTCTATACAGGACGAAAACAGCTTTAATAGTAAAATTTGAAATTTGAAATTGGGAAAAACAAAAAAATGTGGATGCGTTACCTAATTTCGAATTTCCAGTTTCAGCATCCGTATTCAATTCGATAATGCGCGTTTTTTGAAGAAAGTGTAAACTGGTGAATGAATGATGCCAATTATAGTCCATATATTCACTGACGGTGCCTGCTCCGGAAACCCTGGCCCTGGTGGATGGGGGGCAATGTTGCAGTATGACAGACACCAAAAGTGCATCAAGGGCTGGTCAAGAAATACCACAAACAACCGGATGGAGCTCTTGGCAGCAATAAGGGCCCTTGAGGCCCTTAAAAGGGCCTGTAATGTGATTATCACTACAGACTCAAAATACGTGAAACAAGGCATAACCGAGTGGATAGGCATGTGGAAGCGGGGAGGTTGGCAGACTATTGAAAAGAGGCCTGTCAAAAATAAGGATCTATGGCAGGCGCTTGACTCTTTGTGTCAGTTTCACAAGGTTCATTGGGAATGGATCAAGGGCCATTCCGGACACCAGGAAAACGAGCTGGCTGATCAACTGGCCAGGGAAGCCATTTCCGAAGGCCGGGCTGGAAGTATGGAAGAGGATACAACAGGCAGAATTTAAAGAAACAAAATGGCACCTGCCATCGGTTCAGATTTTCGGTGAACCCTGATCCTCCTATGATTAGAGTAGTCGGTGTAATCTGCGAAATCTGCGGATTAAAAATAAGAATGGGTCTGAAAGGAGGTAAGAATGAAAAGAGGCAAAGCGGTATTTATATTGATATTGGCCAGCCTTATTTTCAATGGCTGCGCAACGGTGGATTTTGCTCTCACCGGAAAAACTTATCCACCCTACCAAGGTCCGGTAAAAATATATACGACCCCGCCCACGGATATGAGATATGAGGAGATCGGGTGGGTCACCGCCGATGGCGATTTCAACCATCCATGGGCTAAATTGCTTCAGATGATGCAAAAAGAGGCAGCTTCCCGAGGAGCGAATGCACTGATCATTGAAGAGAAGTTTACCACCAAATTGGATGCCGAGGTCAATATCGGCACTCGACGCGACGAAGATCGAACTATCACTGCCATAGCGGTAAGAATCCATGAATAAATGGGA
>JAJSZR010000063.1 GCA_030262715.1 Deltaproteobacteria bacterium | reverse complement strand
GTCATCAATAATTCGAACCCTCACCTGATCG
Source organism: Deltaproteobacteria bacterium (assembly GCA_030262715.1). Taxonomy (GTDB): domain Bacteria; phylum Desulfobacterota; class Dissulfuribacteria; order Dissulfuribacterales; family UBA3076; genus UBA3076. The sequence goes on along the minus strand of JAJSZR010000063.1, from coordinate 14,113 downwards.
AAAGGCGTTAATTCCTTCAGACCGGAGCCATCAATATCCACGGCATACAGCCTGAAATTCTCATCGCCGCCCTTGTCCTGCACAAAGGCGATACGATGATTATTCGCCCAAAAGTAGCCAGCGATGTCCCTTTTTGTTGCGTTGGTAATACGGACGGCTTTTTTTTCGCCAATCTTTCGGACATGGACATTCATTCTGTTTTTCCATGGCTCCATAAAGGCAAGGTATTGGCCATTAGGTGATAATTGAAACCCTGCTTTCTCAGGGTTTCTGAAAAAGGCCTTCATGGGAACAACCGGTGGTAATCCGGCTTCTTCCTTAGCCTTACATCCACAAAAAAAACCAAAACCTAAGACAAAGGAAGAGCTCAGTAGAAAAAGTTTTTTCATGCTATCTCCAAACTTGTTGCTCCTCAGATCCACTTTGCGCTGTTTTTTCATAATTGAATTTGCTCTCTGGATGGGTAACTTCTCAATAACTCAGGGTAAGATGTCTGGATTCCGGCTTTCGCCGGAATGACGTTTGGATGTAAATGCCCGTCATTCCTGCGAAAGCAGGAATCCAGTGAATAGCCGCAAACGTAATCTACCCCAACTTATTGAGAAGTTACCCGGATGGACCCCAAATATAAGTATTTTCACGAATAATGCGAGCTGAGCGAGTAGCTGTTTATTTGCCTGTGGGCCCTTGAGCGTCAGGTGATCGTTACCATATGGCACACTACTTTTTAAAAATATGCGAAATTTCCGGGGAAATTGAACGTAGGTGGAGATCCCTTTGTGGAAACGGTATTTCGATCCCGGCCTCTTTAAACTTACGGAAAAGGGCAAAGTAATAATCGCTGAGCAAGCCAGAAACAGGGGCGAGGCGCCTCATCCGGCACCAGACCAGCAAGGAGAAATCGAGGCTGCTGTCACCAAATCCCTCAAACCACACTCTTAAATCTATAATAACGAAATCTCGGTGAATTTGCTATTAGGATGATTATGCTAAATAGCCAAATACTTCCACATTGCCTAAATAACGTAATCTTCCATTATGGTATAGTAATAACCCTACAACGACATTTTGCTCAGCGGCCCATCTCTTCGACCTTCCTTTTTCGATGCGACTGATAAGCAAGGTGATTCCTGTACTGAATCCATCGCACCAATTCCAGCGCTTTATCCACATCGAAAGTCCTCAAGGGCAGAACCACCTCCAAGAGAATCCTAAGCTGCGAGAGCGTAATGGCTGGAGCTTTTTTCCCCCAATCTTATTTTCAAATGCCAGAGAAAAAAATGAGCCAGCATGCACGTCAACATGTGGTGGTTCCATCCTGCAAACTTTCTTACCTCATACTGATCCATCCCTATGGTGATGGTGCAATGGGTCTTGTGCTTGGCCTGTGGGGCTTTATACTAAAAAGCTATGCTCCGGAGTTATCCAAGTATATGACTATCAAGGACGTTGCAGCGTACTTGAGGGTGAGTTGGATGGGATAAAGGATATCCAGAAGCGTAACCTCAATCGTCGTTTTGCCAGGCCGAAACTTAGAAAGCTAAAGAGGATCGCCATTGATGAAATCTCCATCGGCAAGGGTCACCGGTGTTCCTGCAAAGCCAGGAGTTTGTATTTGAATTATGAGCTTGCCCAGCCGAATGTCAAGCCAACCGTATTGGACCCGACAGTTATAAAAGAACAGGAGTGAAAGGGGCATGAAACAGACGGCACGCGCCATTTTCAGGGCAGGAGTTTTGGCTGTAGAGGCAGGCGAGGCCTTAAAGACAGAGCTGAAAAGAAAGGGGGACAGGCTCTTTGTGGGTCCTCATACGTATGATCTTTCCCTGTTTCAGCGGGTCTTTGTAGTAGGCGCCGGTAAGGCGAGCGGCCCCATGGCGGCAGCCCTTGAGGAGATCATTTTAGACAGGATATCAGCGGGTTTTGTCAATGTAAAATATGGCCACCTTGCCTCCACAAGAAAGATTGTTCTCCATGAAGCAGGGCATCCCATACCGGACGAGGACGGTCTCAAGGGGGCTAAGGCAATTGCAGATATTTTGAAAGAGGCATCTCGAGACGATCTTGTCATCTGTCTCTTCTCAGGCGGTGGCTCCGCTTTGCTCGTGCTTCCAGCGGAAGGTATCAGTCTCGAGGAGAAACAGGTGACCACTGGTCTTCTTCTGAGATCTGGAGCTGCAATAGATGAGATAAACATTGTAAGAAAGCACTTATCAGGGATTAAGGGTGGACAGATGGCACAGCTTGCCGCCCCTGCTATCGTGTTAAGCTTTTTCATATCCGACGTTGTGGGAGATGATCTTGAGAGCATTGCATCCGGGCCCACAGTGCCTGATTCCAGCACCTTTCAACAGGCAGTCTCCATTGTAAAGCGTTACGGCATTGAGGCAGATATCCCTGCCAAGGTGATGGAACATCTCTTGGCAGGAGAAAGAGAGGAGCTGCCTGAGACTGCAAAACCTCGGGATCTCTGTTTTAGCAATGTTCGAAATTTTATAATCGCAAACAATTCAAATGCCCTTGAGGCAGCAGCGCGAAAGGCAGAGGAAGAGGGCTTCACCCCGCTCATCCTGACGAGCTTTTTGCAGGGTGAGGCGAGAGAGGTCGCGAGGGTGGTAGCAGCACTCTGTAGGGAGTCTTATACGTTTAAGAGGCCCGTTGTGCCTCCAGTCTGCCTTCTTATGGGCGGGGAGACCACTGTTACCGTGAGAGGTAAGGGGAAGGGTGGCCGGAATCAGGAACTTGCTCTGGCCGCCGCCTTTGATATTCAGGACATGAAGGATGTGGCGATCCTTTCTGGCGGAACTGACGGAACGGACGGTCCCACCGATGCAGCAGGTGCTGTTGTTGACGGGGTGACTGTGGCCCGTGCCCGGGGTCTTGGACTTGAGCCTAGATCGTTTCTGAATGAAAACGACTCCTATAACCTGTTCAAGACAACAGGTGACCTGCTGATGACCGGTCCCACCGGCACCAATGTCATGGACTTGATCGTAGTGCTCATTGCCTAGCTGTAGTCATCAACCACATCCTCTCTGGATTGACGATTATCCCAGATATGGATGAGATAATCCTTCAGCCTTTCAAACTTCTCTGCCTGCTGTTCCACCACTTTCTCCGACTCAAAGGAGTCCATGTCCCTTGTCTTATTCACAAAGCTTGCAACCCTTCCCAGGTACAGCGGGACCATGACTGTTAAGAGGTCAGACTGATGGTGACGCCAGTGGTCATAGGTTGCAGCAATCTCATAGAGCCCCTTTACCCATGTCTCAAGGGAGAGTGTAAATTCACGCTCCTCCATAGCGACACTTTCCTTAAGGTTGCGGTAGACCTCGGGGCTGAAGATGGACTGATACAGGGGACCGAAGCGGGTCATGCCGTCTTTAAACCGCACGATGAGGCGTTTGAGATTCATTTCTATGGGATCCGGCTCCAGGAAGGCATTAGGTCCGAAGGTATCCACAGGCATGCTCCCATGTACCTCTTTCCACACCGTTTTATAGACGCTCATCAGGGCGAAGATGGTCCCCACCACCTGCCGGAACATGGGGCCAAGGGACTCGCCCGGGTCTTTGGCCTGATGTATCTTCACCCCTAAGCGGGCCTGACAGATATTGAAACCTTCAGTAATCGCTATGGTGGTAAGCCAGATGTCTACTCCGAAACGGGCAACATCCGTCATCCAGACGTCCTGGGATAGATAGTTCTTGATTATACGATTTGAAAAGGCGAAGTCCCCTCCAATAGGCTGCCGTATGCGCCGTCCATAGAGCGCGCGCGTGAGGCTGTAGGCTATGTTGTTTGTGATGGTGCCGTCGTATTTGTGGCGGTAATAGATCGGGGCAACAAAATCATATCCCTTCTCCATCACCGGGTCGAGAAGCGACTTTATCCAGTCGTGAGTGATGGATCGAAGGTCCGAGTCCACTGTGGCACAGGCCTTTGCCTGCAATATCCGGGCGGCCTCGAATACGGCCCTCATGGCGGAACCCTTGCCCGAGAGCCCCCGGTAGATCGAGATCACCCTTTCCTGACCAGGTTTTATAGGGACGGACTCGGCCATCTCCCTGGTGTCATCTGTGGAGCCGCCGTCTGAAACGAAAATGAGGGCCTTTGCATCGGGGAAGTGTCTGTAGATCCCTCCTGATACGGTTTCGATGACATGGGCTATGGTGTCTTCATTATTGTAGCAGGGGATGCCCATGACGATGTCTGTGGTCTCGATCCTTTCTATCTGTTTGAGTACGCCAGGGCGAAGCGCATATCCGAATTTCATATCATACTCCGGTGTTAGATGCGTTATCCAACTCAACGGCCTTGACTATCTCTTCATAGATTTCAGGAAGAGAGTAGGCGACCCGGTTCCAGGATGGGATCTGGGTACTCTGTCCCTTTTGTTTCATCTCCTCCCACGCATCCTTTATGAACCCTGCAAAATGGAAGGTGATCCTCTCTTCCTGATAGCGATCAAAGGTCAGTTGATTTGATTCAGCATCATCACTGAACCGTTTTAGGTAGTTTAAAGCCCTCCTATAATAGCTTTCTTGAAGCATAGTCACAAAATTGTCAGAAATCTCATGACCGTTTGAGCGGACATAGCTAAAAAAGAATTTTGCAATATCGGCAACCATCCGATGGAGCCCTTTCCGGGGATCCTTCACCGAAAGTTCCTGGTGTTTGTGCTCATAATTCCTTGCAAGATCCACTTGGGCGATCTTTTTGAGGCTCACCCGGTTGTAGACCTCGGAAAGGGTGCTTACCTCAAGGCCCCAGTCATAGGCGATATTTATGCCCTTTGCCACCTTTGTGGACATGGTGAATTCTCCTGCAAGCGGATAGTAAAAGGACTGGTGGAACCGGAAAAAGTGTTCAAGTTCCTCGTCTCGTCTCCTGCGCATGATGTCCGCCCATATGTCCAGGAATGGAAATACAAAGAGACGGGTCACCCTTCCCTTCATGCCCTTTTCAGTCGGGGATATCCTGGTGTAATAACCCTTGGAAAAATCGAAATCGTTGTTCGGATTGGCTACAGGCTCAACGAGCCGCCCGAGCAACAGGGAGTCGTAGGTCACGATGTCACAGTCGTGGAGGCAGATCACGTCTGAGCTTTCACGGGCAAGTATGTAGCCAAGGGCCAGCCAGACTGATTGTCCCTTGCCCTTAACTCCCACATTAAAATGCTTGTCCTGGAGAAGTTTCAGTATTCCCTGCATCCTTGGACCATCTACCCATACAATTTTCACGTCAGCACAGCAGCTTCTGAGCGTACCGAAGAATTCTCGTGCCTCAAGAAAGTTCTCCTGCTGAGGCGCGCCGCCAAGTGCGATGATCACGTGGCGGAGGTAATTCGTTTTCTTGATTTGAGAGATTATGTTCTCAAGGACCCCCGGAACTTTCATCTCAGAATGGAGGGAAGGCAGCAGAAGGCATATCCGCGTGTGCTCTGAAAATTCCTGGAGCTTTTTCTGAAGATCTTTTTCGTATTCACTACGGTCAAAGACCTCATAAAGGTCATGGATTGTAGTGATCATGTTTCCCTGGTAAAAGGTGCTCATTTTAATCTCCTTTTATCCGCTTTTCCGGGTCCAGATCCCGCCCATCCCGCTCCTTGTGTCTGGTTCTGTCCATGTTGAGGATGCCTGACGCTTCTATAGCCTCTGTCCAACCGCTAGATCCGGCATTCCTGGTTCGATACGGTTTTTTTCGGCCAGGCCATCTGACGTAAGATCCATCCGGCCTCTTAACAAGTATGGGCATATCCGCAACAAGGAGCATGTCCAGGTCATTTTCGCTGTCCCCAAGTATAATAAGCCGCAGGTCTTTTTGCGGCCATATGTTCTGATAATATGTTTTTATCTCCATTGCGGCCAGGCCCTTATCGTGCATCCCTTGAAGATGGAAGAACCGTCCTCCTTTAAGTATCCGAAGGCCCTTATGAACAGCCCAGTTATATATCAATTTTACTTTGTCCTCCTGACCTTCATAGAGCACAAAGGGCTCCGAATATTCTCTCTCCAGTGCCATTTTTGCCTGTTTCGGCTCCAGATTGGCAAGGGTCTTGAGGTCTTCCGGTGTCATTTCAGAAAAGCCCCTAGCTCTGATTCCAAGGGTGGACCTCATTTCCTGAAATGCCCTGAGGATATCCTTTCGCGGAACACCAAGTACCACTGGGGGGCGTCCATCCTGAAAGATGATAGCAGCTCCGTTTTCAACCACAAAGGGATTTTTAATGCCTGCCTTGACGGCGATAAGCTTCATTTCCAGTCTTGTCTTGCTGCTGCAAAGCACTACCGGGATGCATCGTAACCTGAGAAGTTCAATCGTCCGGGCTGTAGACTCCATGCTATAGGTCTCATGGTCCAGAAGCGTCCCATCGAGGTCCGTTATTACTATCCAGCGGATATCTCCGGTTGAACCTATGTCTCTCCCTCTACACCCATTTTTTGCCAGCCAAGTCATAGCGCCGTTATTATATGCTTCATCCCGGAAGTCAACCATTCACACTCCTTGTCAGTCGGGGAGTGAACAATTACCCTGGAAGTCAGTCCTGTGAGGAAGGAGTTTCAGCGTGGATGGAATGGAGATGCAAAAGCTCTTCATCCGTGAGGCTGGTTTTTAACCGTGAGGATTCTTTTTTGACTATTTTTAACAGTTCTTTCAGGAGATGGTCTTCTGCATCTATGCCCAGACACTTGAGCTTATGACGGAGTGCATTTGTTCCTGTCTTTTTGCCGACAAGCAATTTTCTCTCAAGACATACCTCTGAGGGTTCATATGGTTCGTAGTTCGACGGATCCTTCAACAAACCATCCACATGGATGCCCGTTTCACATGTAAAGATATCTTTACCGACCACAGGCTTCTTCGAAGAAACAGGGATGCGGGAGACCTTTGAAACATAGTCGGAAAGGAAACAAAGGTATTGAAGGTCATATCTATCTATCCCCTTTCTTTTTGCCAAAAAAGCCACGACTTCTTCCAGGGCCTCATTGCCTGCACGTTCCCCAAGGCCATTGACCGTAACATCCGCAAAATCAGCCCCGGCCGACAGGGCACTGATTGCATTGGCTGTGGCCATACCGAAATCATTGTGTGTATGTACGCCGATATCTATATAGAGCTGGGATGTTAACCTCATAATGGTCTCAAACATAGTAATTGGGTCCATAATTCCCACGGTGTCGGCAAAACGAATCCTGTCTATACCTTCTCTCTGGGCCAGAGAGCAGACCTCCTCGATAAAACCTATGTTGGCCCTGGAGGCATCTTCCAGCCCCAGAGAGAGATAACACGATGCCCTATCTTTGACCTGTCTTATACTTTCACAGACCCTTGCCAGTACCCATTTTTTATCTTTGTTGAGCTTGTTTTTTATATGTATATCCGAGACCGGGATCGACATTGCAAGGATGTCAGGACAAAGCCTCAAACTTTCTTGAATATCGCTTGATATACACCGGCACCACAGAGAGAGCTTCGGACCAACCGTCTGTTCTCTGGCCTGGTTAATCAGTTGGTCTATCTCCGGATTCATAACAGCGGCCCCAACCTCTATTTCGTCGATACCCAGCTTATCCAGCAGGCCGATAATATGGAGCTTTTCGCCCAGATCAAAATAGACACGGGCTGCCTGTTCACCCTCCCTCAAGGTGGTGTCGATAATCCCTTTCATAATCTGATTACATTGCTTTCATGAAGACATCTTCTACTGGCCTCGGTGGCCCTGCATCTTCTGCCGCATAAAGGATGAGGTGCATCCGGGGCAAAGCAAACCCAAACGTCTTCATGTATTTTAAAATCAAAAGGGGCCTTAGGGATCGCTGCATGTATCTCCGTGCCGCCTATGTCAATAGTTGATTACACTGAAAAAAGTCCTTTTTGAGCCACCGCCTCGAAATAGCTATATAAGTTTCGTATACGTAACTTATATATTACGAATATGTTTATGTTATAGCTTTAGATCGACTCCGACTTTTTGCAGGGTAATCAATAGTTGCCTTTAAAGTCTTTCCATTGCTTCTTCTATTTACTATTTTCCCCCTGATTCCATTTAAGTTATTGTCAACAGCTTCATTTGGTTTTTTCAAGATAATTCTTTCAGGATGAATGCACAGGCCGATCTCTTTTCCTTTTTCAAAAATAGGATATCTCTTGACTCTGATCTTAAAAGGTTGAACCGGACATTTATTATTGATATATACAATGGCTTCATGCTGTTTAATTTTGATTATACGTGCTTTTAAGATGTTCTTGGCCCCTACAAAACGTGCTACAAACTCGGTTTTTGGATGATAAAACAGGTCATGCGGGGCCTCAATTTGCTCTATTTTTCCCTCGTTGAGCACTGAAACACGATCACCCAGAGAAAAGGCTTCGTCCTGATCGTGGGTAACACAAATTGTCGTTATTCCCATTTCTTGCTGAATATTTTTTAATTCCTGTCCTGTTTTTTCTCTAGCCGGGGCATCCAGGTCACTCATAGGCTCATCGAGTAAAAGTATTTCCGGTTCGGTCACAATGGCCCTGATTAAGGCGATACTTTGTTTTTGGCCTCCGCTCAACTGATGCGGATATTTATCTTTTTCCTTTTCGATGTTTACTCTGGCTAAATAATAGTCAATCTTCCTGGCTATCTCGGTTTCCTTAAGCCTCCTGACCCTGAGTCCATAAGCAATATTGTCAAAAACACTTAGATGGGGAAACAGGGCATAGTCCTGAAAGACAAAACCGATCCTCCTTTTTTCCGGTGGAAGGCTACTTGCGTTTCGGCCTCCAACCATAACCGTGCCTTTATCCTGTTTCGCAAGACCTGCTATTACAGACAAGACAGTTGTCTTGCCGGCACCGTTTGGCCCCAGCAACACATGAAATTCTCCCCTGCCGACCTCCAGGTCCAGATCCTTAAGTGCGGCCTGACCGTTGTAGCTTTTTGAAATTTTTTTCAGCACAACGCCCATTTTATATTCCTTGTGCCTGAGAAACTACTATGACAGCGCGACCTGTCCCCATTACCGATAACTCAGTCGAAGCGTCATTCCGGCGAAAGCCGGAATCCAGTCAAATAATCATATTGTACAAATCCTGCCAATTTGGATTACTGCTTTCAATTAATTCCAGTTTCCATTTTCGGTTCCATTCTTTCAATCGCTTCTCCCGCTCAATCGCGGATTCCATACTCTCGTGTACTTCATACCAAACCAGTTGATGAACACCGTAGCGTTTGGTAAAACCTTCCACCATATTGTTTTTGTGCTCCCATATCCTCTTGACAAGGTCTGAAGTCACTCCGATATAGAGAGTACCATTTCGTTTGCTTGCCAAAATATAAACTGCTGGCTGTTTATTCATTGATGCCTTCCTAGATTCCGGCTTTCGCCGGAATGACGAACGAGAAATCCCGCTTTCTTAAGTCAGTGCTTACGTGATCTGTCCCCTCAAACGTGATTTGAAAATAAATAGCGAGGTAAAGGAAAACACAATCAGAACCAGGGAAATCGCAACTGAGGAGTCCATCTCGCCTGACTATCTCCCTTAAATCCAGGGCAGTTGACAAAGATGACCGGACAGCCCAGGTCTTTTTCCATTTTTTTGCAGATGTTCTCTATGTCATCACCAATAATTGCCGTGCTGCATGTGGCATAGACAAAGCAATATCTTGCATGAGGCATGACGGCCTTTGCCTCTTTAATCGTCCTTATGAGTCTTTTCCTGCCACCGAAGACAATATCTTTTTCTTCCAGGGCAGTGGAAAACACGCGAAATGATCTGCCTCTCACTGTGCTGCCATAAGAGGCGCAGCCCACAGGTCCGTGTACTACATGAATAGCGTCTTCCAGAGGAGCGAGCATCCATCTTGCCCCATAAAAGGCACAGCTCCGCTGCGTGATTTCTCCAGGGGCAGATGGACGGCTACAGAGGGGAAGATTGGTACCACTTTCCTTTTTTTGGACCAAATGGGTCCCCATATTGCAATTTAAACAACCCTTCATTTTACTCATGCCTCTATTCGGATGGAGATCTATTGCTGCACACGGTCATCTGGAAACTTGCTGTCCAGGATGGTATTCACTATGAGGTCAAGCAGGTATTCACCGCCGCGATAACCCACATAGGCCCGGCGCTGGTAGCCCAGCCGGTCGTATATTGGGAATCCGATACGCACCAATGGCACATCGGCCTCCTTAGAGACATTCGCAGCCTTGGAGTTACCCAGGATCAAGTCGATCTTGTCCTTCTTGAGATAATCTTCCCATTCAAACATGTCGCTTCCGTTTAAGATGATTGGCTTGCGATCATACTCATAGGCCGTTGCCCACACATCTTTTACAAACTGCTTGCTTTCTGTCCCGCTTCCGACGATCGCCGGCTCCATACCCAGTTCACAGCAAAATCTTGTGGCAGCAGCGGCTATATCAGGGTCACCGTATATGGCCACACGCATCCCCATTGTGTAGTGAAAGGTATCAGCCATGGCGTCAATCAAGATTCCCCGTTCGTCCTTTATCTCATCCGCAATCGGTTTCCCTGTCGCTTCAGCCAGGCTTTTTATGAACAAATCAGTACTGTGTATACCCAAGGGCAGAGGACCGATTACGGCCGGCATCTTAAACCGCTTTTCAAGGTATTTGGCCCCTGCGCCCCCCTGATCCGGGCACAGGGCAAATGTCATCAGGGAATTGCCCATATCCCTTATATCCTCCGACCTTGTCCCGCCCTTTGGGTAATAGGGCATGGGCTGGGGCAGACGCAGAGGGCAATCGAGGGTCTCGGATATATCAAAGAGGATTGTACCTTCGATATCCATCAGCTTAAGGATGTGTTTTATCTCTCTGATATCACCGGGGGTAATCATGCCCGGGATGATATTTACCTTATTGTTCGGGGTAGTCCGTTTGGCCAAAGTCTTTAAAAATGTAGCGGCCGCCCGGTTATATCCTTCTACGTGAGAACCTGCAAAGCTGGGGGTATGAGTGATGACGAACTTGACCCCATCAAGGACCTCGGGGCCGAGTTCCTCTTCCAGCTCCTCCTGGGCCTCTTCCAGAAAGCCCTCCATGTCGTCTCCGATGATCTCACTCGAACAGACTGTGATAATGGCAATTATCTCAGGGTGATAACGGATAATAAGATTGCGCAGTCCGTCGATAAAATTCTTCCGCCCCCCGAATACGGCCGTATCTTCATGAAAGGAGGCCGTAGCGATGGAGACAGGCTCCCTGAAGATGCGGGAGAAGGTATAGCGGGGATAGGTAGTGCAACCCTGTGCGCCCTGGACAAACGGGATGCACTTATGGACCCCCACGGCTGCCCACATGGCCCCAAAGGGCATGCAGATCCTGCCGGGATCTATGACAGCAGTCCTTTTGGAAGAAGGGATGATATCCTGATCCGGTGGTATGTATTCAGGGCAGATGGGCTGCTTTTCTATATACATCTGGTCATAGGTAATGCCCTCGATAGGTATCTCCGGTAAGGAGTTGAGGTCTTCTATGGTCAGCCTTCCATTTAATTTCAAGGGTGTAGTCATGGTCTTTCTCCTAAATAAAATCCTCATCCCTGACGAATTTCCACGCGGGTGCATAAACTCCTTCATATATATCCCTGGCAAAGTTCACCATGCCCCTGAAACAGGCATAGGGGCCCTTTTCATACGAATGTGAATTCACAGTCGGCACCCCAAACTTGCGACAGAGATATTTTTCTTTTAAACCAGTGAGAAACAGATCAGGCTTAAACCTCTCCAGACATTCCTCAATCTCGAATTCATTGGGATTGTCTACAAGGAACACGCCGTCTTCCGCCCTGGCATTGATCTTTTCGTAGTCATCCTCATGGGCAAAGGTGCACATGCCAAAGACCACCTTCATGCCCAATTCCTTCATAACCCTTTGCCAGTGCCATACCCTCGGCCCTCCCACATACATACCCACCTTTTTGCCTGTAAGCCGCTCCTTGTAGAACTCTATGGCAGGGGAGATGACCTCCAACTCATGTTCAATGATCTGCTCTGCCCTCTCCTTCATTTCTTCAGAGCCGAAGAATTCCGCCACTTCCCTCAAGGCCTTGGCCGTCTGCTCAATTCCAAAGAAGCTCGCATTTACATAGGGGACCTCAAAACCTTCCTTGATCAGGTCAGAGATATAGGTGCAGGAGCGCTGGCAATGAAGGACATTCAACCGGGCATCAGGTATCTTGAGCAGGTTCTCAAGGCGCTCACCTCCGGTAAAGACCGCTATGATACGGCACCCCAGCTTCTCAAAAAGATGCTAACTACTGGATAATATTGATAGAATTAATAGCTAATGCGTTTGTTCCTGTGAAAACAATGCGGGATCGCATCCTACAGGAGAGTAAAAATTAAAGGCGTTTTTCTACAGGAATGTAGGAATAGGCAGGAATAGGAATGATACAGAATTATCACGGATTATGCATATCTACATTAGTCGTCTTGAAGAGAAAGATGATTCTTAACTGTTCAATGGTTCAGGGTTCCGGTCGGGAGTGTTCGTCTGTATCAGGGCAGACACGCAGGTCTGCCCCTACTTTTTATTCTTCAGCAAAACATCAAGACCAGCGAACGCCTTGAAGGTAGAGGGTGGCTCTTGATCGTCTCCCGGCAACGCTTTATCATGCCATTCCTCATCCAGATACCGCTGGTGCTCATTGTCGTGACAGTAAAGACACAGCAGTTCCCAGTTGCTGCCGTCAGGCGGATTGTTGTTGTGGTTGTGATCCTTGTGATGGACCGTGAGCTCACGAAGTTTTTTGCCTGTGAATTCGCGCCCGCATCGTGCACAGATCCATGGATACATCTTGAGCGCTTGCTCCCGGTAGGTTTTCTCCCGACGCCGAGTCTCAGCAATGATTTGATCCATCTTGTCTTTGTCTAATCGTGATTTTTTCGACGGCATGTGTTTACCTTCGAATCGTGTCGACTAGGCCATGCCTAACTCTCCGCATAACCGTCTGGTAAAGGAGCGCAGCGGATTACCAGGCCCTTATTTCATTTTCGTTTCCATACAAGGGCGCGGTTGGGTAAAATCCATGATGCTTTATTTCCAAATTTAACGGAATTGCTTAGACTGAATGCCATATTTCTTTACCCTGAGGCCTAGAATCCTTTCAGATGTGTCAAGGAGCCTTGCTGCCTTGGCAATGTTGCCGCGCGCGTTTTTTAATGCATCAGTAATATATTCTTTTTCGAAAACGGCCATGGCAGATGATAACGAGCCGGAAGGAACTGTCTCCGATGACTCGGCTGTCTGAAGGCTGGGAGGCAAGTTGTAGCTGTGGACAACTTGATTGTTACAGAGAAGTACGGTCCGCTCCATGCAGTTTTCCAACTCCCTCACATTTCCAGGCCAGTGATAGCGCATAAGCATATCAATAGCAGGGGTAGAAATTCTTTTCGCGTCTTTTTTGTATTTCTTCTTGTACTTCTCAAGGAAATAATCCGCCAGCAGGAGAATATCTGTTTTTTTCTCCCGTAAAGGCGGCAGGTAGATTGGAAATATTACGTTTTCATGCCATAGGCGGTCCTTTTCCTCTTCCATCATACGGCTGATTTTTATGGCCTGGGCAACATTGGAAGCAATAATGGTCAGTAGTCTCAGGTCTTCCTCAAAAGAAATCTCCTCGCTGAAGAGTCGATCCGCACTCAGTGTCCCATAAGTAAAGGAACCTATTTTGATGGGCACACAAATAAAGGATATATTACTCTTCTGGATATCTCCACGGGCCTTGGTACGGTTTAAGAATAGGGGTTCCTTGCCTATATGGGGAACGATTACAGGCTCTCCGGTTTCTACCACCTTTCCAGTAATCCCTTCGCCTATTTGATAATGGCCCCTTCGCCTTTCCCGGTCGGTCAGCCCATGGGCCGCTTTAATACCCAATTCTTGAGTGACAGGATCTAATAGAGTTATAGTGCCTCTATTAACGCCCATCTTAGAATGAAGGATGTCCAGAACAGGGCCTAAGGCCTCTTTTGGATCAGGAACAGAGACCAGCAGTTGGCTGATCTCGTAAAGCACGGTCAATTCCTGTATTTTCCTTGCTAAGGCAGAACGTTCAGATTCCATTTTGAGCGGGATCCTGTTCCAGGATATTATGT
>JAJSZR010000062.1 GCA_030262715.1 Deltaproteobacteria bacterium | reverse complement strand
GTATCATATGCAAGACGGTAGTCATCAATGGACTTATCCGAAAAGGGTATATCACACAGCTCATAGAAGCGCTCCCAACCGACCCGTTTTGCCCAATCGCCGAGGCGCTCATACTTGTTGGCGTGTTTCTCATAGGCCTCAACTATCTTTCTGGTCTCCTTACATACGCTGGGCCAACGCGGACACTCATTGGGGATATACGGAATAATCAACTTTGAGAACGTGGGTTGAGTAATGCGGTTTGAGATCTTTCCGCCAGCCAGGATGGCGACGCCGTCGCCTTCTTCATCGGCCAGCGGCACGGCCTGGCACATGGTGTAGCAGTTGCCGCAGAACATGCACCTTGGATTATTTATACGGATTGTCTTGACTTCCGTGCCGTCTTCGAGCTTTACCTTGGCAGGCTTGATTGCCGCGGTAGGACAGGCAGCTACGACAAGAGGGAGCTCGCAGACCTGATCGATGCGATCGTCCTCGATAAAGGGAGGCTTTCTGTGGATGCCCAGCAGGGCTATATCTGAGCAGTGGACTGCGCCGCACATGTTGAGGCAGCAGGCCATGGAAATGCGCAACTTGGCCGGCAGCTTATGGCTTTGAAAGTACTCAAACAGGTCATCACACACGGACTTTACCATACCGGATGCGTCTGTAGCCGGGGTATGACAGTGTAACCAGCCCTGGGTATGGACGATATTGGTTATGGCTGTACCGGTGCCTCCAATAGGGAGCTTATACGATCCGCCAGGATGCTTGAAATTGTTAAGGAACTCTATCAGGTCCTTTAATGTAGCCTCGTCCGTGACATGGAACTCACAGTTATTCCGCGTGGTCCAGCGGCAGATGCCTTCGCAGAACTTGTCCGCGATACCCGCAATCTCGCGGACCAGGTTAGTGGTGATTATGCGCGGGGTACCACAGCGTACCACCCACATCAAATCACCGGTCTCACTGGTATATTTGGTCACACCAGGCTGGATTATTTCGTGAGTGAGCCACTTGCCATAGTTCTTTTTGATCACCTCAGGGAAGAACTGCGCAAAGTGAGGTGGACCCTGGTCTGTAAGGCGGCCTGCCATGGGTTTTTTGGGATCGTATTCCCTGTCGGCAAGGTCCGGATCATAGGGTATATCAAGCTTCGCTGTTATGTCATAGCCGGGATCGTCTTTATACATTGAAGTATCAATCATTATATTTACCTCCTGTTAAACCTGATTAAGCAAGGTGCTTTTTGCGGAATGCTGCGAGATCGCGCGTCCATCCACCTGGTACCTCTTCCTCTGCCCAGAAATGATACGGGTTGGACCGGGGTTCTTTTACGTGCTGCGGAATGGTGTCGCGCCCGAGTATATCAACGATATAATGTCTGAGGCCCTGGCGCTGGATAAGCTCGCCAAGTCTCTCCCGGTTCCTGCCTTCTTCCATCCACCAGTCCCACATCAGCTCGACATAGTCCTTGAACTCTTCATAAGGGTATTCCATCTTCATGAATGGAATGATTAGGGTGGACATCTGGGCGCCTTCAAGGATCGGTGCCTTTGCCCCGTTCAGGATCGTAGCGCCTGTATCCACACCTGGACGCAGGGCCGAAGGCATGACATTAATGCAGTGCATGCAACGGGTACACTCACGGTCGTCGATCTTGAGCTCGTTTCCGTCCATGTACATACATCCGCTGGGACAGAGATCAATGACCTCTTTTTGGATATCGAATGGGCCCCAGTCACGGCCAGAAAAGGCACCGCCATTGGGTGCTATCTCGCCGCCGATATATGCCTGAACAGCCTTCTGGTCTATACGGATCTGGTCACGCCATGTTCCGATAATAGAGGTACATGAACGGGCAATTGCCGCCACGCAGTCATTGGAACAACCTGAGACCTTGAACTTGAACTTGTATGGAAATGCCGGGCGATGGAGCTCGTCCTGATAGGTCATGGTCAGGTCATAGCAGATAGCCTGTGTGTCCAGGCAGGACCATTCACAGCGGGCCTTGCCCATGCAACACGCAGGCGTCCTGAGGTTGGATCCGGATCCTCCCAGGTCCATGTCGAACTGGTGGCTCAGGTCATAAAACATGGGCTCCAATTGCTCGGTTGTGCATCCAATAAAGATTACGTCGCCTGTTGAGCCGTGGAAGTTGCATATGCCGCTTCCGCGGTGATCCCACATATCACAGAACTTGCGCAGGAACTTAGCAGAATAAAACTTACTGGCCGGCTGGTTGATACGGAGGGTATGGAAACTGGCAATGGAAGGGAACATCTCCGGTTGGTCCGAATAACGGCCAATAACCCCGCCACCATATCCAAAAACACCTACAATACCACCGTGTTTCCAGTGTGTCTCCTTGTGCTGATAAGAGAGCTCCAACTGACCCAGAAGATCGTAGCACTGCTGGACGCCAGTTTCAGCCCTTGTAGTAAAGTCGTCAGCGAAACTCGGCCATGGTCCCTTTTTTAGCTCATCGACCATAGGAGTATCATGTTTTTTGAGATCTGCCATTTAATTCTCCCTCCTTAATAGAATGTTGTTAATAGCAATTTCAGTTAAGGAATATGGGTTAACATATCCTCTTTTGGCACTCAAGACAGTACCACCACAAAAAAATGAATCATCATTCGGCAAAATACAAAGAAATTCTAAAGTACAAATCTTATAATATCTTTTTACTTCATTTGTCAACCCCAAAATATCGGTTAATATCTAGGCACTTGTTTCTTTATGTGCTTGAGTTTTAGGGAATTCATTAAATTAATAAATTGATGATCTCGTAAAAACACAGCAAAATAGGAATTGCATACAAGATATAGTATAATTCTATTGCTAATATACAACATACTGTATATAAAATCGCTCGCCAGGATTTTACGAGACCGTCGTGCATTACCATTAGGAGAGTTTGATTATTGAGGATAATTTCCTTATTTAACCGAATAGCTATTCAGTATAGTTTGCTTCGTAGATTATAATATAATATCTATTAACCGTTCACGGGTTCAGAGGTTCAAATGAAATACTGCGATTTGCATACACATACCACGGCATCCGATGGTTCTGATTCACCTGCTGAAGTAATACAGCTTGCCGTAAATTCAGGTCTTGCAGCAATTGCGGTCACCGACCATGATACTGTGGCAGGTTTTCCGGAGGCCCTTGAGGCATCTGAGAAGCTTGGAATAGAGATACTCCCCGGTATGGAACTGAGCGTCCAGATATCACATGGCACCCTGCATGTCCTGGGCTATCTCTTTGATCCTGCTTCACCTGAATTAAACGAGGTATTGAAAAAGGTCCAGTCTGCAAGGGCCGCGCGAAATCCCCTGGTTCTGCAACGTCTTAAGGACCTGGGTTGTCCGATATCCTGGAGTGAGCTGGAGGAAATGAGCAAAGGGGGGCAGATCGGCCGCCCGCACATTGCAAGGGCCATGGTGAATCGAGGCTATGTAAAATCCACGAATGAGGCCTTTACCCGCTATCTTAAAAAAGGCGCCCCTGCTTACCTCCCCAAGTCCATCCTCAGTATGGAAAAGGCAATAACTACCATACATAAGGCCGGGGGCCTGGCGGTCCTGGCCCATCCCATGTCACTTGAATTTGGAACTCCCTCACATCTGGATGAGCTTGTAGCAAAGTGGACGGAGCAAGGGCTTGATGGCATAGAATGTTATTATAGTATGCATAGCAAGGAGCTAATCAATCTGTCTCTGTCGCTCTGCAAGAAGTATGACCTGGTCCCCACTGGCGGTAGCGACTATCATGGCAAGGCCAAACCAAAAATAATGGTGGGCAGAGGCACAGGAGGACTGAGGGTGCCGTATAGCTGTGTTGAGGCGCTTAGGAAGAGGAAGGAAGATAGGTAAAAGGCTGAAGGCTGAAGGTTCAGGGCTTAGCGTGATTTTTCCTTACCACATCTCACAACTTCGGTTTTTTCATCTCCTTCTTTTCCTAGTTTTTTTCCTTTCACTTTTTCCCTTCCACCTTCCACCTTCCACCTTTTCAATTTCCCTCGCGGCCGAGCCGGACTACGGCGATGCCATTGTAGTGGGATCCATCGGGGACGCCACTACACTGGTTCCCATGCTGGCCTCTGACGCCACGTCGCACCAGATTGCAGGCCTTATTTATAACGGCTTGGTCAAATACGACAAGGATCTTAACCTGGTTGGTGATCTGGCTGAGTCATGGGCAATCTCTCCTGACGGACTCATCATCACCTTTAGACTCAAGAGGGGAGTTGAATGGGAAGACGGTGAGCCGTTTACCTCGGACGACGTGCTTTTTGGCTTTGAGACCATTACAGCCCCAGGCACCCCAACTGCCTATGCGGGTGATTTCCTGGAGGTCGAAAATGCGGAAGCCCCTGATCCTTATACATTTAAGGTGACGTACAGGGAACCATTTGCCCCTGCCCTGAGTTCCTGGGGCAATTTGGTTGTGTTACCAAAGCACCTGCTGTATGGAAAGGACATCACAAAGAGTCCCCTTGGACGTAATCCTGTTGGCTTGGGTCCGTATAGCCTTTCAGCGTGGAAGACTCAGGAGCGTATAGAGCTGAAGGCAAATCCTTCCTATTTTGAAGGACGGCCTTATCTCGACCGCTACATAATGAGAATAATACCTGATCCGGCAACTATGTTCCTTGAGCTGAAATCAGGAGGCCTTGACTGGATGGGGCTATCCCCAATCCAGTACGAAAGGCAGACAAATACCCTGTTTTTTAAAAAAAATATTAATAAATATCGCTATTTCTCCTTTTCATATACGTATCTTGGTTACAATTTAAAATTCCCCTTCTTTACAAACAAAAGAGTAAGACAGGCCATTGCCTATGCCATAGACAAGGATGAAATAATCCGTGGGGTGTTGTTAGGATATGGAGTGAAGGCAACCGGCCCGTACAAACCCGATGCATGGTTTTACAACCCGGAAGTCAGACGTTATCCATATGATCCGAAAAGGGCAATAGCCTTGCTTGCCGAGGCAGGCTGGGTAGACAGGGACGGAGATGGCTGGCTGGATAAAGAAGGGAGACCCTTTTCCTTCACGGTGATAACCAATCAGGGTAATCCTCTTAGGGATCGAACAGCCCAGATTATTCAGTACAGGCTCAGGCAGATCGGGATAGAGATGAAGATCAGGACCCTTGAGTGGACAGCCTTTATAAACGACTTCATAGACAAGAGACGGTTCGAGGCAGTAATACTGGGCTGGACATTGGGGCAGGACCCGGACATCTATGACATCTGGCACTCCTCCAAGACAGGCGGGAAGGAACTGAACTTTATCAGTTACCAAAACCCTGAGATGGACCGCCTCCTTGTTGAGGGGCGGAGGACCTTTGACCGCAATGAACGTAAGAAAATATACTGGCGTATCCAGGAGATACTGGCTGAGGATCAGCCTTATACTTTTCTTTATGTTCCAATGGCCCTTCCTGTGATCCACAAGCGTTTTAAAGGCATTGAGCCTGCTCCTGCCGGCATAACCTATAATTTTATACGGTGGTGGGTGCCAAGGTATGAGCAGAAATACATAATGCCCTGAGTAAGCGTTCACAGGGCACCGCATCTGCTTTGTTGTCGGGCACTTGAAGTACAGGGAGTACGTCTGCGTACCCTCCGCCTCACATCTGCAGCACCCTGTAAACGCTTACAGTTCGGTGGGTTGCGGTAAAACGGGCGTTGTAACCCCGTGAACGGTTACCGCCCTGATTTCGCAGAGCTGAAAGGGGTTGATTACGACAGCTCTTTAATTTTTAATCTTTCAGCCTTCAGCCTTTATCTTTAACTTTAGACAAAAAAACTCTGCATTATCTTCTTAAATTCTTCTCCGCGCCATGCAGCGGAAGGTCTTGTTGGCCCGGATACGAGGACGTCCTGTCTTAAAAAAGGTAAAAAATCAGAAATCCGTGGAATTATCACTCTTACCACTGGGAAATTTAATACCGGATGGGTGTGGTTTAATAATATATAATCAGTATTGAATTCTTCACATATCCTTTTGATTTCCTTAATTTCACTGAGGATATCGTTGATCTTGATATTTTTATAAGTCCTGGTTTCCCCTTGATCGAGAAAGGAGATATCTTTCAGAGAAATACTGCATTTCATTAACATATAGTAGTCATTAACCCGGGATCTATGTACAACCGGTCTGTCCAGCTCCGGACGTGGAGTTAATAGGGTTTCCCTGCCTTGCATGCTTTCTGTAAAGCACCTTGTCAGTGCTTCCTCCAGATTGAAGGATACGCCTGGTATCAAGATCCTGTATTCCAGGCGATCAGTACGCAGGTTGTTGTTTATAAACAGGACGCCTATACAGGGTATCAGGCCGTCAAGGGAAAGATCCTTGATTATTACATCAACATTCTTTTCGTGATAGAATTTAATCATATCCCTTATGGTTTTATTTTCCACAGAATCTAAATTAATTGAGGGCATGATCTTTTCAGATCTAATTGTCTGTATTTGGGAATAACGTTCAAATATTTCACATGTGGCTTGAATCATTGCCTCTTCAATCGTATTCCCTGCCGCCATCCCGTTAGACCCGTGAATATAAGAAACAAAATTGACAGGGACTTTTACTGTCTCTTCGCGGACTATTGAAAAACCGTCAACCCAATGTCTGGCCATTCTGCAGTTTTTTAAATCTTTAATATCCTTATCTGCCAGATGAGTTTCGTTTGCCAGCAAATCTTCTATTCTAAGAGGATTTTCTAAATCATCCTGGTGGGAATAAATATATCCTTCCATCCATTCATAATTCAGAAACCTGTTAGTTTCCTCATTGTAAAGGCTGGGAACGTTAAACCTTACCTGCTCTTCAAAGACCGGATAGAACAGCCCGGCACTGAGACGTTCAGCCAGTTCTGCGTATGCACTGGCCTTCGCGAGCTCCGGGGTAATGCCTTTCCCGTTACAAACTACCCTTATTGAATCAATCCATACTCGTCCCCAATAAATGTTGTCCGATACTTGAAATGGGTAGTATTCAACTTCGAGATCCAGTTTTCGTAACCCGTCTCTTATTTTTTTGATCGTATTGGATGGGATATCACACTTGCCATACTCATTTCTGATACAATTTTGAAATTCCATAATCTCCAAGATTTTTCCCATTACCTCTCAGCAAATATGGCCTCTACGAACTCCTCGGGATCAAACTGCCGAAGGTCCTCCATTTTTTCACCAATGCCTATGAATCGAATAGGGATCTGCATCTGGTTGGCAATACTCACAACAATCCCGCCCTTTGCCGTGCCGTCCAGCTTGGTAAGGACAATCCCTGTGACGCCGACGGCCTCGCCAAAGAGGTTGGCCTGGGAGATTGCGTTTTGACCTGTAGTTGCATCCAGTACTATCAGGACCTCATGAGGGGCTTCCTGGACCTTTTTGGAGATTACCCTGCTGATTTTTTTAAGCTCTTCCATAAGGTTGACCTTTGTGTGTAATCTCCCTGCCGTATCTACGATCACTATATCGACATCCCGCTTAATGGCGGCTTCCATGCCGTCAAAAGCTACTGCGGACGGGTCAGATCCGGCACTGTGCTTTATAACCGGCACATCGATGCGCTTTCCCCAGGTCTCAAGCTGTTCTACCGCAGCGGCCCTGAATGTATCTGCTGCTACAAGAAGGACGTTCTTGCCCTCTTGCTTCAATCTGTAAGCAAGCTTGGCAATGGTCGTGGTTTTCCCAACACCATTTACCCCGATTACCAGGACTACAAAGGGGCTGGGTGTCCATCTGATTTGAGTCGAAGGCACTTTAAGCAGATCTGCGATTTGCTCTTTTAGCCGCTTTCTCAGTGCCAATGGGTCCTGAAGCTCCTTTTTCTTTACTTCAATGCGTAGCTTGTCAAATATATCCTGGACAGTGGTTACCCCCATATCTGCCATAATCAGGATTTCTTCCAGTTCGTCCAGGAGTTCAGGATCTATCTCATGCCGCCCAAGGAGGATCTGGTCCATCTGACGGACAAATCCGTTTCTGGTTTTTCCCATCCGCTCCTTCAGGCGCTTAAAGAGTCCAAGCCGCGGTGTGCTGGCTTCCGTGCCCTTTCCCTGAATAGGATCGGATTGATCAGATGGTTCCGGAGATTCCTGAGCAGATGAATTAAGGGCCGGTATTTTTTTGATCCATTTTTTGATCATGGCGATTTTTTAAAAAATTTTGCTCTTATAGACTTGCCAAAGTTAACCTTTATCTGATATTAATGTATCTGTATTTAAAAGCAATTTCCCGGGAACAAGGCAAAAATGCAACATAAGTCTTCAGAGGTATTTATCAAAACGGCATCTTTTGCCATCCATGAGAGTTTCCCTCTTAGTGATCCTCTCCTAGGACTTCCAGGGTTGCCCAATGGCTGTCTTATTATTTAACAAAGTTTGGGGTATTGTAAACAGCTCTAAGGACCCGTAAAGAAATAAGTCATTGGAGAGGAGTTATTTCTTTACGGGTCACAAGGAAAGAAGAGGATTCAGGTGAATAAATCAGATCTCATAGAGGTTCTTGCAGAAGAAGCAGGATTGCATATTCGATCAACTGAGTTCGTGGTGGAAGAGGTTTTTAATGCCATGACCGAGGCTTTGGTGCAGGGAGAAGGAGTGGAGATCCGCGGTTTTGGAAGTTTCATAGTGAGGAAATATGATTCTTATACTGGCAGAAACCCCAAGACCGGTAAAAATATTTCAGTATCACCGAAAAAGTTGCCATTCTTCAAGGTTGGGAAGGAATTGCGCGAAAGGGTAATAGACAAGGTGGGGCAGGGGGTTAAATAGTTTTTTTTAGCTTACTTCTTCAATTTCAAAACCCTTGAGGAGTAGTTTTGCCGCTGTAACCCCGATTTGTGTAGTGATACCACAAGAAGGACTCCTTGCTTTTAGAAAGCACTGCTTAACACCCAAGGTGCTTGCCAGGAAAACCGTTTGATCAGCACCTCGCTTAAAGGCCTCTGTGACATCTTGTCCATCTATAGTCAGGATTTTTGCTTGACCATTTAGGACATCTATACCGTTTCCGTAATAGATATCAGCAGCAGGTCTGGGGGTCGTGAGGCCACCCAACTGCTCAGGGCAAACGGGCAAGATATTTGCTCCTCTGAGCTTATTAATTAAGCGGATATCAGGATTGCTTTTCCCGTCATGCCGGCAGGAGAGTCCTATGAGGCAGGCGCTAACAAGTATCACTTGATTTCGCTGAAAATACCCCCCTGAAAGATCACCGGCGGATTTTCAGGTTCTCTCTCTTCTATATGACCGATAACAAAGGCCTGTTCGTCAAGTGCATGGGTCTGGAAAAGCAGATCCTTCACATCGGCCTCGGGCACTACGAGTACCATTCCGATACCACAGTTGAATGTTCGGAACATTTCTTCTTCAGATATGTTGCCTTTTTCCTGTAAAAAATGAAAAATAGGCGGGATTGGCCAGCTACCCTTTTTGATTATCGCCCGGCAAGATTTGGGGAGTATCCTGGGTATGTTTTCCAGGAAAGCGCCACCGGTAATATGCACCATGCCGGTGATTCGGTGCTGCTTGAGCAGGTGGTTGATTGTGCTGCAATATATCTTTGTGGGTGTTAGTAACACTTCTCCCAGGCTAAGTTTTCCGATCTCGGGCACTTTGTCCGAGACGGCAAGCCCGAGTTTTTCAAAACAGATTTTTCGCACCAGGGAAAAACCGTTGCTATGGAGTCCGGTTGATGCCAGGCCTATTATTACATGTCCTACACCTATTTCGGAGCCGTCGATGATCTTGTCTCTATCCACGACCCCAACAACGAATCCTGCAAGGTCATAGTCATTTTCTGCATATAGCCCGGGCATTTCAGCAGTCTCTCCGCCGATAAGGGAACAGTCTGCCTCTTTGCATCCGTCTGTAATGCCCTTTATGACATCTGTTGCTTTTTCAGGATCCAGCTTGCCTGTGGCAAAATAGTCCAGGAAAAACAGGGGCTTGGCCCCGCACACCAGTACGTCGTTAACACACATTGCAACGAGGTCGATCCCAATGGTCTCATGCATTTCGCACAGGGTGGCGATCTTGATTTTGGTCCCTACGCCATCAGTTGAGGAGACCAGGACAGGCTCATGGTAGCGATCAAGGTCAAGGGCAAAAAGCCCGGCAAAGCCGCCGATCTCCGTGAGGACCCCACGCGTAAAGGTGGAAGAGACCATCGGCTGTATCCTTCTTACCAGTTCACTGGCCTTATCTATGTCTACGCCCGCCTGGGTATAGAGCGAATAATTTTTCACAATATCCTCCTCTTGCTTAAGGCTACTTGTATATCGTTCATCCATAGAAGTCAATCTGGACATGAGGGCAAGCGGATTATGTAACCTGGGATTTCTTGTCCGATTGCTTGTGTAGTAATTAAGTTGTTTAATGGACAGCGGGAGACGGCAAATGATTGACAAATATCCTATAAAGCTGCTTATAGGCACTGATTATCCGATCCTTGAAAAGATCCGGTGTGCAGAGAACCTTTTTCATGTCTATGGCATGGAGATATTATCCGACAGGACAATTCAGTCTTTGCTTGAGACATACCGGCAGGCTATACAGCAATCATGGATGCAGATGAAGATGATAGGACTCGTTACCGAGTGTACTGACTGCGCTGTCAATGATGGAGGAAGCTGTTGCGGAAGGGGCATAGAGGACCGTTTTGACGTTGTTCTGCTTCTGATTAACCTCCTGATGGGTTGCCGCCTTCCTTTATCACCCTGGAATGAGACAGGCTGCTGGTTTCTTGGGGAGCAGGGTTGCGTAATTCCAGCCCGGCACGTTATCTGCGTGAATTATATCTGTAAACGACTTGGTAGTAAGCTTGAGAAAAAGGGGTTAAGGTTGCTGCAGGAAAAAATAGTACTGGAGACAGACGCGGGTTTTGCCCTTGAAGAGAGTATCAAGAAGTGGCTGAGGAACAAAGGACTCTGAATCACGAAAAATGGATGTCTGGAGCATTGGATCTGGCTGCAAGTGCCTTGTCAAGGGGTAATTTTCCAGTAGGGTGCGTCCTGGTCTCCGGAGATATGCTTGTGGGGTCGGGAGTCAGATCACATACCAGACCAGGTGATATGAATGAGCTTGATCATGCTGAGGTATCTGCCCTGAGGGACTGGATTGACAGGGGACGGCCTCTGGAACACGGAGATGATACAGACATCACTGCATACTGCAACCTCGAGCCATGCCTTATGTGTCTTGGGGCCCTTATCCTCAACGGCATCAAGAGGATAGTTTATGCCTATGAAGATGTCATGGGCGGGGCAACAGGTCTGAATTTTTCAAGACCCCTGACCGGTGCGGCCGGGACAGTTGGTGGTCTTTTTGATATTAAGAATGAGAATATCTATGCCGAGAGCCGCATCGAGATACTTGGAGGAATTAAGAGAAGAGAGAGCCTAGCCCTTTTTAAGAGGTTTTTTTCTGATCCGGCACAATCGTACTGGAGGGACAGCCTTTTGTATAAATATACTCTTGAAATTAGAAAATAGAAATTGGAAATTTGGTCTTCATGCTTTTGTACTGTTCCACTTACCCAAATTTCTACTTTCCAATTTCAAGTTTCAAGCCGTAGACGGCTACTGAAAATTTATGAATATAAAACGCAGGACAGTCCAGTTTCAGGCCAATACGCGTAATTTCTTTTTTCACATACTTACTCAGTGTAATCTCCGTTGCCGTCATTGCTATATCAACCCGGAACAGCATGGCAGCCAGATCCTGGATGAAAGGACTCTGGCCGGGTGGCTGGCTATCTTTGCAGGCAATCACCAAATCACCAAATCACCAAATAATACAAATGTTATATTCCTTGGTGGAGAGCCCACTCTCAGTCCTGCATTACCCCAAGCAATAAGAGAGGCAAGGCGTTTGGGCTATGCCTCCATAACAGTGGATACTAACGGTTATCTCTTCAATGATATCCTTGACAGGGTTTTTCCTGAAGAGCTGGATTACTTCAGTTTCAGCCTTGATGGCTCCCACCCTGAAGTCAACGACTTTATCAGGGGGAAAGGGGTCTTTGATACATGCACTTCCGGTATCAGACGGGCATTAGAGAGGGGGTTCGGGGTAAGCCTTATCTTTACGGCAAGCAGTATGAATATCCACGACCTTGTTAATATGCCGTCGCTTTTAACAGAATTGGGAGTGAAGCGCTTTTTTATACAGGTCATAGGTATCAGGGGCAAACCTGCCAGGAAGGGCGAGACATCCCTTCAGCTCAGCCGGGAAGAATGGGAGGCAGTTGTCCCAGAGGTTGCAGGCAAGGCTGCTGAAAAGGGTGTGCATGTGACATATCCCAAGGTGTTCTTAAAGCCTGATGAGCCTTTTGCCTGTGCAGGCCTTGTTGCTGATAATTACTTTGTGTTCCCTAACGGCAGGGTTTACACGTGCCCTCTATGTGAAGACTATCCAATACACTCCATGGAGATTGTGGATGGTGTGCTCAAGGAGCGTCCTCCCATAAGGGAGTGCGACCTTTTCTCACTTCAGATTCCCGAAGGCTGTGTGCTAAACAAAATACTCCACCCTGGGAATATCTCCTATGACTCTGACGGCAGGCCCACCAGCCGCATAGCCTGCTGCATGCTCAAGGAGGAGGTCCTACCAGCAGAGAGGTGATATCTACTTTGTGGGAAATCAGGCCCTGTGTCATGAGTATATCCGCGGTCTGTTTCCAGGCCTTGGTGTCAATCGTCCCAACGGCCCTGGGGCTTTCAGGAACCACAAGTGCCCTGGTTTCAGCAAGTTGCTGCAGTATAACAGGGATAGGGGTTTCCGGATCAAGCCTGTGAATCGTTTCGGCCACCTTGAGTTCCAACTCTGAGTCCATCGCATCTCTCCAGCCCTCCAGAACGGCCTCTGTAAAGACTCGGACCAGTTGTGGCTGCTCGGTGTAGACTTTTTTTGAGGTTATGAGGGAATTAGCCACGAATCGAATTCCAAAGGTGTTTGGGTTGAAAAAGCCGGCCTGTTTTCCGGTTTGCGCCATTTTTTCCTGGAGGATTATACCCTGAGTATTACGATATACGGGCCAAAGCTCGACCTCGCCTTTCCAGAAGGGATTGAAGTCGTAATGAACAGCATATAGTTCCAGGTCATCCGGGCAGATTTTGTACGTTTTCAAAAGGGCCGATAATATGGCCTCGTCGTTACCGCCGTATGTGACGCCGATACAAAGACCTTTCAGGTCCTGAGGTTTTACTATGGCCCGCTTGTCCTTGGCATAGATCCACTGAAGGGGATTGACCTGAAATATCTGGGCCAGCACCACTACATGGGCACCTTTGGCGGCGGCCCGGATCACCTGATCTGCCGAGGCCACGCCAAAATGGGCCCTTCCAAGTTCGAGGTCCTTTATGGCGTCCTGTTCCGGACCGCCTTCGCGAAGTTTCACTGTGAGGCCGTGGGCCTTGAATATGCCTGATTCCTGTGCCCAGATTTCTCCTGCCACGCTTGCGTTATAAAGCCACTTGAGCCGGCAAACTACCGGCCCGCTGTCCCCGGGTTTTATTGTGTTATCCTCTGTTTCAACCTGGGGGGCTTCGTTTGAAGTACATCCGATGAAACAGAGGAGAAAAATGACCCATATCGTCAGGGCATTGAAGCAACCATGGAGGCATGCCATCCTGTGTGTCGTTTCATATGGGCTCATACTTGCCTGATTTCTTGTATGTCTTCGTTTAGGTTATCTTTTCAACTTGCGTTGATAAAGGTATTTATGGGCAACTTCCCTTGGTTCCATCCTCTCGATGTCCACTTCGGCATTGAGCTTCTGCCAAACTTTCCGGCACTCTGCCACGCTTTCGGGAGTAGCAGGACTCCCTCCGCCCGGGAATGTGGCAACCAGCTTATTGAGGATACCCGCGATCTCAGGGTACTTAACAAGGGTATCTTTGCGGACATAAGGAGTCAAATCATACGGCGGGAAGAAAGACTTGTCGTCTGAGTATACATGCCAGCCATATTTGGCAATGGAAGCGTCAGTGCCGAAGACCATTGCGATATCGGTTTTGTGTCCTTTCAAAGCAATCAGGGAAGCCCCAGGGGTTCCGGTCCGGAGCATGCCCTTGGCGATTTTGAGCTTGTAGAATTTCTCCAGGGCAGGGAGCCCATCCGGACGGACTGAGAATTCAAAGTCGACAAATGTTTCGATATTTCCCTCCATCTTTTGATAAAA
>JAJSZR010000061.1 GCA_030262715.1 Deltaproteobacteria bacterium | reverse complement strand
CCTCTGCTGATGTTAACTTGTCTGAGGTCCCCTGATTTTACTTCTATGCTTTGAACAGGTCTGACGTCAGATACGATGAAATCGACTTCACCTCCGGATTTGGACCGCCAGTAATTTATCCTGTGAGATGGAAGGCGGGATCTGAAAACATGGGATGCAACGATTCCTTCTATGATTTTACCCGTATCAGATCGTGTGCCTAAATGGCTGAAACTGCCCATAGCAAGATTGCGCAAGCCGGCATCGCCAAAATAGATCTTTGGCATCTTACTCAATTCTGTCCTGGGATTTGAAAAAAAAGGGGTCAACCGTTTTACAACAAATGTTTCCTCCAGGTACTGCAGATACCTCGTCACAGTTTCACGGTGGAGCCCAAGCGTGGAAGCCAGTTCCTGAATGTTTACCAGTCCGCCTTGCTGTGCAGACAACAGGGCCGCCAACTTTCGGAAGGCGGGGATGTTCTCTACCTTCAGAAATCCTGCAATATCCTTCTCAAGATAGCTTGAAAAAATTTCATTGAGTCTCAATATTTTTTTATCCGGGTCATCGGTTAACACTGGCGCAGGATATCCACCATAAACCCCATAGTTTCGCAATGCATCATTCAGAGCACCTATGTAGGGGCCATAGTTCTCTGCATTCAAAGCAGGCAGCGAAGATAAAAGCGGCACAGTCTTGACATACTCGGAAAAGGAAAGAGCCTCTACAGGGAAAACCTGCTTTCTCCCTGTCAATGGTTCGTGTGTCCTTGTGCGAATATCCAACGATGATGAGCCTGTTAGGATAAATTTTATTGGAAGCCTGAGATCTTGAATCGCCTTGATGAATATGCCCGGGTCAGGGAGGTGCTGTACTTCATCAATAAAAACATAGAGTTTTTCTCCTCTCCCCGCATTCAGAAAACGAAGAAATTCGCCTTGATCTTCAAGAAATGAAGACATACCGGCAAGGTCAAGGTTAAAGAAATAGATAGCATCAGGTCTGACACGAGCACTATTTATCAGCCAATCAATCAACTGGTAAAGAATACTGGTTTTCCCAACCTGACGGGCTCCGGAAAGAATCAATATTTCAGGCTCATCAAGCCACTTTATTAATTCTCCAGTCATATCCCGTGGGATACTTGGAACGTCCCAGGCCCGGCCTGTACGCCAGGGATTTGAGAGACTGAATGTGGTAATATCCATAAATCAACCCTGCTGTATTATTGACGCTATGTATATATAGCAGACTAATTTGTTGTTTGTAAAGTTTTTTGCTTGTCTGGGAACTACTCAGGTGGATGGACTGAAGGTAGAAGGCTGGAAGCAGAAGGTTCAAAGCTGAAAGGTCAAGGATGAAGGTGGAAGGGGGAGAAGGGGCGATCCTACGTTAATAATCGGTTGCTGGAAGAGAAAACAACATGTTCTTAGGGTTCATTGAAAATCTGAACTGTTGATTCGTGGGTTCTGAATGGAGAAGACATCAGGAGAACAACTTGAGGATATTGAGTCATGGCAGTTGGCCCGAGAGCTATACGCAGCGTAAAAAATTATTGTGCATCCGATTTGTTGATTTACATATTTGCAATTCTTTTTGCCAGACAGGATTAACAGGATTAACAGGATTTTTGTTTGTTTCTCAGCTTCCAGAAGAAGCTGACAAAACGTAATCCGCTTACAGCGGAAGGTGATATGTTGTTTGTTGTTGATCCCGCCCTTGCCACTTTCGCTGTATCTAAGGAGAGGTCCTTCCCTCAAAGAGGGATTGGGCTTTTTGCCTTTCTTCAGGAAAGGCAAAAATATCCTGATTATCCGGTAAATCCTGTCTTATTCGAACATGCATACTGCGATGGATTTATGCGCAAACATTTATGTCGTCATGTATAACGAGAGATCCAATTTTCCATTTTTAGGCCTGGTATGCGCTCAAATTCCCTAACATTATCCGTAACCAATACTGCATCCAGCGCCAATGCATGAGCAGCGATCAGAAGATCGTTGGCCCCGATGAGAGCTCGTTTTTTCTTGAGATGCGCACGAATCATTCCGTATTCAGGTGTAGCCTGTTCCGGCCAGTCCAATACAGTCACATACTCGAGAAATTCATTTAACGCAGACTCGTTATGTTCGTGCTTCCTGGACAGTCTGATTCCATACCATAGCTCTGCCAGCACGATGCTCGATATCCCAATTTCTCCAATCGGGATTTTTAAGAGTTTTGCCTTTACTTCTTCAGGGCGCTCCTTGATAATGGCAATACAAACGTTTGTATCCAGCAGGTACTTCATCAAAACGCCTCACGTTCTTCGGGCAATAAATCTTCAATATGATCTGGAAAGTCATCACTAAAAGGCTTTCCTTTGGCAAAATATTGATCCCAAGACTTTGGCCTGGGTGTGAGGACTATACGATTTCCTTCCCGCTCAACAAAAACTTCGTTGGTATTAAAACGGAACTTCTTGGGGATACGGACGGCCTGACTCCTTCCGCTCACAAACACTTTCGCTGTTGTTTTTTCCATGGATATAAATCCTTTTCATTCATAGATTGATATACGACAATAATATATCCCATAATGAGCATATTGCAAAGATATATACCAAGTCTTATGAGAATCACCCAGAAGCTATACACTCATGGACCAGCAAGACAAGCTGGAAAAAGACGGCTGCTCTTTCCTGAAATTTCCTCCTTACCCCTTTGGTAATATTTTTCCCCTTGACAATCATCTCTATTTCTTTTAGATGTCCAATGCCTCTTATTCATAGAGGACAAGTCTCTTTTGTGGTTAGAAATTGGAGTTTATTGTATGATAACGCCTCTTCCAAAGGTTAATGAAATTGAACGTAAATGGTATGTTGTAGATGCCAGGGATAAGGTTCTGGGCCGGCTTGCATCTCAAATTGCCACTCGACTGAGGGGTAAGCACAAACCTATTTTCACCCCTCACCTGGATACCGGTGACTTTATTATAGTAGTAAATGCCAGCAAAATCAGGCTTACCGGGGAAAAACTAGACAAAAAATTATATTACAGACATTCAGGCTATCTTGGAAACCTGAAGACTGTTACTGCTCGCAAATTATTGGAGACGAAGCCGGAAAAGGTTATTCAATTGGCAGTTAAACGCATGTTACCCAAAAATCGCCTGGGGCGCAGCCAGCTCAAGAAACTCAAAATCTATGCCGGCCCGCAGCATCCACATCAGGCCCAGGTTCCTGAACAGCTTCAGCTTAACAGCTAACTAACGACTCCTTAAGGATACCAGCAATAATTATGGAACAGACACGCCACTATGCTACTGGCAAGAGAAAGACTGCTACAGCCCGTGTATGGATATACCCTGGTGAAGGTAGAATGACAGCTAACAGAAAGCCCTTTGACGAATATTTTGATGTAGATACCGCCCGTCTCATCACAGAACAGCCCTTTGTTGTTACGAATACGGTTGGCAAATACGATGCCATGATCAAAGTCAAGGGTGGCGGAAAAAGCGGCCAGTCAGAGGCAGTCCGCCATGGTATAGCTCTTGCGCTCCTGCTGGCCGATGAAGGGCACCGAATTCCTTTAAAGAAGGCAGGCCTTCTTTCCAGAGACGCCAGAAAAAAAGAACGTAAGAAATATGGACTCGCAGGGGCCAGAAAACGTTATCAGTATTCCAAGCGTTAGACCCACCGAACGGAAATCTCTTTTATGGGAAGGGTCTCCTTCCCTTTTTTTATGAAGCGCTAAAACAATGTTACGCACAGCAATAGTAGGAGGGTCTGGTTATACGGGAATTGAACTCCTGCGTATCCTGAAACTCCACCCACGGGCAAACGTGGTTGCAGTGACCTCACGAAAATATGCAGGCCATTCTGTAGGAGAGGTCTTCCCCTCACTGCATGGCTACAATGATCTTCTCTTCACAGAGCCCGATGTCAGCTACCTCAGCAAATCTGCCGAATGGATATTTACAGCAGTCCCGCATAAGGCTGCCATGTCAGTTGTCCCGCAATTTCTTGACGCAGGATTGAGGGTCATAGATCTCTCAGCTGACTTCCGCCTGAGGGATCGCCGGACCTATGAAACCTGGTATCAGGCCCATACCGCCCCTGAACAGCTTGATAAGGCAGTATACGGATTGCCTGAAATCTACAGAAAAGATATTGCACATGCGCAACTTGTAGCAAATCCCGGCTGCTACCCAACCGGTGCGATCATTCCTCTTGTTCCCTTGCTTCATTCGGGAATAATCAACTCTCAAGGAATAATAGCAGACTCAAAATCCGGAGCAAGCGGGGCTGGCCGAAGCCTCTCATTAGGGACCCTTTACTGTGAAGTCAACGAGGGACTCAAGGCATATAAGGTGGCCGAGCACCGTCACATGCCTGAAATAGAACAAGAGCTCTCCGTAGCAGCAGGCAAACCTGTGGTCATTACCTTTACCCCGCATCTGGTTCCCATGACCCGGGGCATCCTCACCACGATCTATGCCCGACTTGCCCGTGAAGTATCCATTGGCAAGGTCCTCGTTGCCATAAAAGAGTTTTATAAAGATTCTCCTTTTGTGCGCGTATTCCCTGAAGGCGCTTTCCCCGACATATTCTACGTGAGGGGAAGCAACTTCTGCGATATCGGAGCAAAGATAGACCGGCACACCAATACACTCGTACTTGTATCCGCCATAGATAATCTGGTAAAAGGCGCCTCAGGACAGGCTGTCCAGAACCTCAATATAATGGCCGGGCTGGAAGAATCCCTCGGCCTGGACACAATTCCTCTCTGTCCTTAGACCATGGACTCTTCAGACCAATCCTGTCCTCCATTCAGAAACATAAAGCTCACCATCCAATACAACGGCACAAAGTATCACGGCTGGCAAAGGCAAATAAGTCAAATAAGCATTCAAGGAGTCATCGAAGCTGCCCTGGAAAAGATGACGGGTGAGCAGGTCTGTCTAATCGGCTCTGGAAGAACTGATACAGGGGTACACGCCCTGGCCCAGGTGGCAAACTTTCATACTGATTCGAAAATACCCCTGGAAGGATTTCTAAAGGGTCTGAACAGTCTATTGCCTGAGGATATAGCCATATTGGCCACATCCGAGGCTTCCCCTGGCTTTCACTCAACCCGGGACTCGATCTGTAAAATATACTGTTATCACATCCTGGTTTCGGATACCAAGATTCCTTTTTGGAATGAGAGGGCGTGGTTGCTAAACCGGTCTCTGGATATACATTCCATGGAAAAGGCCCTCTCCCCTCTCATAGGGACCCATGACTTCAGTGCCTTCAAGGCCAGCGGAAGCAACGCAAAGACAGTTATTCGCACTATATACTCCTGTGAAATCAAGGCAATAACCGGGGAAATATTCCCTCCATCCGGAGGACTACACTATATGTTTACTATTGCCGCTAACGGATTCCTTCGTTATATGGTCAGAAACATTGTAGGGCTTTTGGTGCAAATCGGCCTTGGAACAAGATCTCATGAAGATATGGTCAATGTGCTTGCCTCTAAAGACCGTTCTTTAGCCGGTCCCACTGCCCCGCCACAGGGTCTATATCTGAAGCAGGTCTTTTATGATGAATCCGAAATACCGTTCATTATGGATTTTATGCGAAAGGAGTAATAATAAATGTCCTGGACCTTCCCCCTTGCAGAACGTGTACGAAATCTCAAGCCATCACCCACACTTGCAGTAGACACAAAGGCCAAAACCCTTAAAGCACAAGGGGTCGACATTGTGAATTTGTCAGCAGGAGAACCGGATTTTGATACTCCTGAACATATAAAAGAAGCTGCTATAAAGGCCATCCGGGAGGGGTTCACAAAATATACGCCGGTAGGTGGTATTCCTGAGCTGAAGGAAGCTATAGCAGCCAAATTTGAACAGGACTATGAGCTGACATACCGGCCTGAACAAATCATGGTCTCAACCGGAGGAAAACAGGTCTTGTACAATGTGGCTCAGGCCATTTTGGACCCAGGGGACGAAGTCATAATTCCGGTGCCCTATTGGGTCTCTTATCCGGCAATGGTAGAGCTTGCAGGGGGCAATGTTAAGTTCCTCTTGAGTGACCCTGACAAAGACTTCGCCCTGGATTTGGCAATACTGGGCTCCATGATAACAAATAGGACCACGGCTATAATCCTGAACAGCCCGTCAAACCCCACAGGTGCTGTTTATAGCAAAGACGATCTCAAGACTTTAGCTGAGCTGGCAGTTGAACACAATTTTGTAGTAATTACTGACGACATCTATGATCAAATCCGCTTTGACGACCAAGGTCCGGAAAATATTGCCTCTGTAGTCCCTGAGGCACAGGATCACGTAGTAGTGGTAAACGGTGTGTCAAAGACGTATGCCATGACCGGCTGGCGCATAGGCTATCTTGCAGGTCCTGAGGCTGTAGTAAAGGCAGCGACTAAGATACAGAGCCAGAGTACTTCCAATCCCAACTCAATAGCTCAAAAGGCCGCTTTAGCCGCACTGACCGGGCCTCAAGACGGGGTATTGAAGATGAAAGAGGCCTTTCTCGAAAGAAAAAACTACATCATAAAAAGACTTAAGGCCATTCCGGGAATATCGTGCGTAGAACCCGATGGTGCCTTTTACGTATTCCCAGATCTCTCATTTTATTATGGGAAGGAGGCATCAGGCCAAAAAATCAATGATTCGCTGGACATGGCTGACTACCTGTTGGAAAAGGCCCGAATTGCCGGGGTGCCGGGCGTTGCCTTTGGAGACGACCGCTTTATGCGATTCTCCTATGCTACAGACCTGAGCATAATCCGGGAGGGAATGGACAGGTTGAGCGCTGCTCTCAGTGATCTCAAGTAACCACATTCAGGCTTTCGTATCTTCGTATTTTCGTGCTTTCGTGATCAATTTTTTTATCTTCAAACCTGTTTGGTTCCGGCTTGTCCGGGTTAGGATATTTGGTATTTTAGCGGAATCAGCTTTGGCTTTAATGCCTCGCCGAAGCTCGCTTTGCCGCCTTGAGAGGATTGATCTTCCTGCCAGCAGCGTCTTTTGGGACTTCCATTTTCACATGGGTTGCAAAATTGCAGATACCCTTTCTCCACTTCATTGCTGGATGTGGGTAAACTGAACAAAAATTACCAGTATTATAGTTTATAACTCTTGCGCAGCCTTTACACTGCTCAACTATTTCAAAGCAGGCCCCGCCCAAATAGGTGCAACCATTTTGACTCATGAACTTGCACTGGGTCCCTGGTTTATTTGTAGTACATTCCATATCTCATGCCCTCTAACACGGAAATAAAAACTCCATCCTTAGAGCCTTTGTGGTTAACTTGCCAAACGACTCCATTCAACCTAATTTAAGCGGTTAGCCTTTAGCGGTTAGCTATTAGTTTAATGATTACAGGATGTTCTGCTATTACAACTTTCACCCGTTGGGTGTTATTTCTAATTAACGCGATACCCTGATTTTTCAAAGCTAAACGCTAATGGCTAACAGCTAATCGCTCAATTCAGGTTCAAGTGAGGCTGTTTACTCTAAATTTAGTGAATTGGCAAGATGCCAAATAGGGATTATTCCTGGTTTGTCCCTATATTGTTAACTGTCCAGCAGGGTAGTTTTCTGACCATTCCAAAAGGCTCCGCCCCTTATTTTCCATGAATTTCAGCCAGGGGGATTCCTGCCCCCTTCGCATTCGCCTGCGCTGCGCTCCGGCGATGCGGTTTCCCCCACCGCAAAAGCCTTATAAAACAAAGGGTGAGAGCATGTTGAAAGAAGATCCCACCCTGTGATCGGTTACGTCTTCAGCTCGTCGGGGACAAGCCGGGAATGCTTCCTTCCGAATAAACAGAATGAGACAATTTTTTATACGATGCCAAGATTTAGGATTCCGCAATATGAGAATTCTGGCAATTGCTGATTTGGGGTCTATATCTCTTGACATTCTGGGCTACCATCCGGTAGCTTTCTCCCTAATAAATAAAATATGATCTGCCTTTAATGAATTACTCAAAAGCAATTTCTGAGTTTCGATCCTAAGATGAGCTTAAGAGATATTAAAGAATTAATCCAAGAATCAAATAGAATTACTATCCTTACTGGGGCAGGGATGTCTACTGAATCTGGAATATCTGATTTTAGAAGTCCTGGAGGAGTCTGGAGCAAATATAAAACTGTTACTATCCAGGAATTTATCAGTTATAGAGAAAAACGAATATATTATTGGAAATATAAGAGTGAGACTATCCCTTCGATGCTCAAGGCAAAACCAAACGATGCTCATTTGGCAATTGGTAAATTAGATCAACAAGGAAAACTCTTTTGGCTGTTAACTCAGAATATTGACGGACTACACGAGAAGGGAGGAGTAGATAAAAAAAGAATTGTCAGGCTCCATGGAACTAACAGGGAAGCAATTTGTTTATCCTGTAATAAAGTTGTTGACATTAAACCAGTGCTTGAAAGGATTGATAGGGGTGAAGTTGAACCGAAATGTGAGGTATGCGGGGGATTTCTTAAACCAAATACCGTATCCTTTGGTCAGGGTCTAAATCCTGAGCATCTGGTAATTGCAGAAAAGGCTTCAAGGGAGTGTGATTTATTTATGGCACTGGGGACCTCGCTTCAAGTATATCCAGCCAATTCTTTTGTTGATGTTGCCCATTCAAATGGAAAGCCTATTATAATTGTTAACAGAGACCCTACTCCGTATGATGACCTCGCCAAATATCGTTTATCTGAATCTTTAGCTAAAATTTTACCAATGATTATTTAGGTCGCTTTAGTTCTGCGTAGAGCTGACCGCAGGCAGCGGATATATCTCGCCCCTTGCTCTTTCTTATGATGGCAGTGTAATTGGCTTCTTTGAGCACCTGCTGAAATGCCAGGACCTGTTCGTGGATAGGACGCTTGAAAGGGATATCACTGCTTTCGTTGAAGGGTATCAAGTTGATTTTCGAAGGGATTCCCTTGAGGAGCTTTGCAAGCAACATCGCCTGTTCGACGCTGTCATTTACACCGGCAAGGAGGAGATATTCAAAAGTAATACGCCTCCTGCGGGAAAGACGATAATTCCGACAGGCCTCAATAAGCTGTGAAATGGGATAGCGCCTGTTAATAGGCATTATCTGATCCCGGATCTTATCATCCGGGGCATTCAGGGAAATGGCAAGGCCTGCATCCGTATCCCGGCCAAGACGTGATATTTCAGGAATCAGACCACACGTGGATACGGTTATCCTACGCAATGAGAAATTTAGTCCGAGGTCATCAGTCAATATGCAAATGGACTTCAAGACATTCCTGTAGTTTGCAAGGGGCTCTCCCATTCCCATGAATACGAGATTCCTGAGATGTTCCCTTTCTCCGATATGTTCTAATGCGGCAAGGACCTGTCCCGCAATCTCTGAAGGGATGAGCTGACGGCCAAAACCCATACTGGCGGTATGACAAAACCTGCACCCCATGGCGCACCCGACCTGACTGGATATGCAAAGGGTCTTGTGGCCCTGTTCAGGGATTACGACGCTTTCCACCACTAAACCATCTGGCATTCCCCAGGCCAGTTTGCTTGTGCCATCAACGGAGCGTTGCTCTGCCACAAGCTTCAGGCTGGTAAGCAGGCCCTTTTGGGCAGCCTTTCCCCTCAGGGCCTTGGGGAAATCGGTCATTTGGGAAAAGTCCCTGAATCCGGGCCTCCAAAGCCAGCTAAAGAGCTGCCGACCCCTGAAGGCCGGAAGGCCCTGATTTCTTGCCCAGCTTTCGAGGTCACTTCGACTGAGACTGCGATAGTCGATCACGATAGCTCTTCCAGGAGCCTCCTGGCGTCTTCAATCTCTGGGAATTCCTCCTTTATCTTGATTGCCTTTTGAAGCTCCTCTTTTGCGGCATCGACCTTTTTCATCCCCTTCAAAGCCACGGCCATGTGATAATGGATGGTAGGCTGATTTGGCCACTTCTGAATGGCCTCTTCAAAGTTCGACATGGCAAGCTCATAGCTCCCCTTCTTCGTAAGTATCCAACCAACGGTATCAAGGATAGCCGGTTGTTCAGGATCTGCGGCCTTGGCCCTCTGTGCATAGATAAAGGCCTTGTCCAGATCGTGTTTTTTTTCCGCCAGCAGCCATGCCAGGTTATTTGCAGCCGGCGCAAAATCCCGTTTAACTTCTAATGCCTGCAGATAGGCATCTTCTGCCTTATCATAATGCCCTAGCTGTTCTTCCGTAGTACCTATAGCCATATAGGCCCTTACAAGATTGGGATTCTTTTTCAGCAGAATCCTATACTGGGAAATAGCTTCCTCTGCCTTGCCTGTTGATATATAAATCTTTGCCAGAGCGACATATGGCCCTATGAGATCCGGATTCAACTCCATGGCATCCTTAAAGGCAGCTTCCGCCTGATCTGCACGTCCGGTCTGCAGGAGTAGTCTTCCCTTAATCATGGCTATTGTCGCGTTATCAGGCTGCCTTTTCCTCATTTCATCGCAAAGACTCAGGGCCTTATCCGGCTCTTCTTCATATAAATAAAGCGCTACCAGAGAGGTCAGCGCAGGAAGGTGACCTGGATTTTCCGATAGCAATTCTCTAAAAGACTCTTTTGCCTTGCCAATCTCTTTTTGTGCCATATATGTTCTCCCCAGAAGGTAACGGGCGGACACATCATCCGGAGAGGCCTTAAGAGCCCTGTGCAGGTCTTTTTCAGCGGTCTCTAAATCCTTGTTAATCAGGGCAGCGGAAGCATGGAGAATCAGGGCCTTTGGTTCACCTGGAATGCGCGCTAATATCAGCTCGGTCTGCTCTGTGACTATTTCAGGTTTGCGCTCTCTCAGTGCCACTTCAGCAAGCAACAATCTGGCCTTTAAAAACCCTGGTTGTCTTGAGACCAGCTTTTGTAAATCATCTTCTGCCTTGGTAAGCTCACCCGAGCCCAGATAAGCAAGCCCCCTGAAGTACAGTGCCTCCGGGTTTCCAGGCTGCCGGTCAAGGATTTTTCCCAGTGACTCAATTGCGTTTTTAAAATCTCTATCATTTAGAGCAAGTTTCGCCTTTACCAGCAGGGCAACGGGATGGATGGAATTATTTTTTAACACTTCCTCAGTCAGGGATTTGGCCTCCTCAAATTTCCCTTGATCATATTTGAGGTCAGCTAATCTTGCCTTTATATTTGCATTATCCGGAGACAACTTGAGGGCCTTCTCAAGGGTAATCGCGGCCTTGTCTTTATGCCCCTTTCTGGTCTGAAGATTGGAAAGGGCCAACAGAGGACTTGTTTCCTCGGGGAAACGGTCTATTGCCTGTTGAAGTGTTGATTCCGCCTCCTCATCCCGGCCGTTTCGCATATAGAAACCGGCCATTATCAACAGGGCATCCACCTCATCAGGATTTTCTTCAATAATAATCTTAATCTCTTCTTCTGCTTTTTTTTCCTGTCCGGTAGACTCATAGAGTGAAGATAGGGTAAGCCTCGATTGCGCCCGGTCCTTTCCTTTCTCGCTGACAGATATAGCCTTTTTCAGAAAAAGCTCTGCCTGATTCAGGTCCTTTTTTTGGGAGTATGCCTTTGCCAATGCCATATAGACCTTGCTGTTATCAGGCGCCTGCTCCTCTGCTTTTCTGAAGAC
This sequence comes from Deltaproteobacteria bacterium, assembly GCA_030262715.1. GTDB lineage: Bacteria > Desulfobacterota > Dissulfuribacteria > Dissulfuribacterales > UBA3076 > UBA3076. The sequence continues at coordinate 2,620 of JAJSZR010000061.1, read as the reverse complement.
AGAAATGGCATCATCCAGCTTCTCCTGGTTAAGTAATAAAGCTCCTTTTAACAATAAAGCATCAATATTTGACGGATCCTTGGAAAGCAGCACTTCCACATGCTTTTCCGCCTCGTCGATCTTCTTTGAAAGGAAAAATATCTGGGCGAGCTTCAGTCGGGCATCGGCATTGTCCGGATCTACGTCCACGGTTTTCTGAAGCTCGGAAAAGGCATCTCGCAGACTCCCAATCTTCAAATAAGCCAAGGCCATTTGATAATGGCTTGGACCGTATTCGGGATCGATCTGAACAACATTTTTGAACTCGATAACCGCTTCTTTGTATTTATCCTCCTGGAAATAGTTCACTCCTTTTTCAAAATGTTTGGCCTTGTTCTCTTCAGGAGTGCTACAGGCAGGAAAAATTCCAACAGATATAATGAAGACCAGAAAAAAACCTGATATCTTCCAACTCCGCATGTTTCTCCTCCTAACAGGGCCACCTATTCATTTTTCATAAGCGTTTACACTCACTTGCAAAAAGTGAATAATTACTCATTTTTCAAGGAAGATTGACCGGTAGATTCCAGTACGCTTAACCAAAAATGGCTATTTAGATTAACACGCTTACTGCGTTTAATGGCAGAGGCCAAGGGAACATGTACATAGCGGTCATTCCATAGGCTCACCATCATGGCGGTTTTGCCCGTCATTGCAGCATGAACGGCATTTTGCCCGAGATTTGCGCAGTAGAGGCGATCGTCTATGTTTGCAGGCACGCTACGAATAATGTAGCTGGGATCTATGTAACGGACAAAGGCCGTCATGCCAATCTTATTGAAGTATTCTCTAAAGGTGTCCCGGAGAAAGATACCTATGTCTCCAGGCTTGATGTTGCCTGATGGATCTCGTATCACTTTGTCCTCTGTTATATACCGCTGACCCGCACCTTCAGACACAACCACGACTGCATGACCACGATCCCTGAGCCTGTGCTCAAGGGCCTTTAACAAACCATTTTCTCCTTCCAGGTCAAAATCGCTTTCAGGTATCAGGCAGAAGTTGACTTCCCTTAGAGCATTTGTTGCAGCAGATGCAATAAAGCCAGAATATCTACCCATGACCTTGACCAGCCCCACCCCGTTAGGTGCCCCAATAGCCTCGGTATGGGCACACTTTATGGACTGACTGGCCATTTCAACCGCGGTATCGAATCCGAATGTCTTGGCAACTAGATAAATATCATTATCTATGGTCTTTGGTATGGCAACAATGGCTATTTTAAGATCACGCTTATTGATTTCATCTACAATTTTGACTCCTGCCCTGAATGTGCCATCACCTCCAATAATGAACAATATGGATACATTCATACGTACGAGTGCATCCACTATGGCGTCTATGGGTTGGTGTCCTCTGGAAGAGGCAAGGATTGTCCCCCCATACTCATGTATACGATTTACTGCCTGTAGAGTTAAATCCATTACCGAAAGACCATACTTGGGAATAAAACCCCTCAGTCCATAACGTATGCCAAGGACAGATTGGACTCCATAACCATAGTGGAGAGCAAGTACAATGGACCTGATCACATCGTTTATTCCAGGGCAAAGGCCTCCACAGGTTACAATAGCGCAACGTATTTTTGTGGGGTCAAAATAGATTTTTTTACGGGGCCCGGCGAGCTCGAATGAAAGAGGTTCCGAACCCTCTTTGTATTTTTTTTTCAGTGATTTGAGCGACAACCTGACCAGCACACGATCCTGGTCAGATACAAAACAGGTGTAGTTCTTCTTAAGTAAAGGCGATCGGATACTTGGATCTCCCAGGGCTTCTATAGCGGCTTCAATCTCTGCGTCCAGGCCGATTTCATCTATTATGTATGGACTATCTTCTGTAATAGTAGATTGGCTATCTTCAGGCATTGCGGGTTCTCCAATAATTTAGTCTTTGAGCCTTTTGCAAAAGACTCTTTTTGTCGCGATTTTCTTAAAATAACTGTATTTATATTCTGAAAGCCATGTCAATGTAAAGAGTCTGATTTATACTTCGGCCTATTAACCTAAATTATGCAATTGTATAATCTGAAACGAAAAACCATAATTAGAGGAAATTTCTTGCAAAATGAGTGTAATTATAGGTGTTTTTGACTCAGGTATTGGTGGGCTCACAGTAGTCCGCGAGCTCAAACAGTTATTGCCAACCCAGCCCCTTATCTATTTCGGAGACACTGCACGGACACCCTATGGAACTAAAAGCCCGGAGACAATTATTCAATATGCCAGAGAAGATACCAGATTCTTGCTGGAGCACGGAGCCGGCATATTAGTAATCGCTTGTCACAGCGTAGCCAGTACTGCCACCTCAACCTTAAAGCAGGAATTTTCTGAACCAATATTTGAAGTTGTAACCCCCTCTATAGAACAGGCATTGGCCCTTACCAGACGAAAAGTCATCGGCTTAATCGGTACAAGGGCCACAGTGACAAGCGGTGTATACGAAAAAGCGATCCATTCACGTGTTTCCGATACAAAGGTATATAGCCAGGCATGTCCTCTTCTGGTGCCCCTGGTAGAGGAAGGATGGATCAAGTCCAGGGAAAGTCGCATGATAGTTAAAAAGTATCTCAGGCCGTTAAAAA
>JAJSZR010000060.1 GCA_030262715.1 Deltaproteobacteria bacterium | reverse complement strand
TATGTAACTGAAGGAGTAACGCAGTCAGGCAGGTAAAAGGACAAGCAAGATGCGTCAGTTGTTGCTTGACAGGACACTAGCACAGTCTTCACGGGAGCAGGTGTCTAGAATGGGTTTCAGACAGGCTTTGGAATCGGAAAAATTCTTGGTTACGGCCGAAATTGGGCCTGTGAAGGGTACCGATGTCAGTGCGCTGTTGGAAGACGTCTCTGTGTTGAGGGACCGGGTACACGCTATCAATATCACTGATATGCCAAGCTCGGTCATGCGTTTGGGTTCCATGGCGGTCTGCCACTTGCTGACGGATATGGGGGTCGATCCGGTTTTTCAGGTGACCTGCAGAGATCGGAACAGGCTGGCACTCCAGTCGGATCTTCTCAGCGCCTGGGTCCTTGGCGTCAGAAATGTCTTGGCGCTCACCGGCGACCACCCCGCCCTTGGCGACCATCCGCAGGCGAAACCGGTTTTTGATCTGGACTCGGTGAGCCTGCTTCAGGTAATCGGCCAACTTAATGCCGGCTTCGATATGGCAGGAAAGGAACTCAAAGGGGCTACGGATTTCCTGTGCGGTGCCGTGGTCAATCCGGGTGCCGATACTGAGGCCGCACTTGATCTCCAGATAATAAAGATGGAGAAGAAGATTGAGGTCGGCGCCCGGTTTTTCCAGACACAGGCGATTTATGACCTGGAGTTGTTTGAAAGGTTCATGAAGCGGGTGCAAGGGTACAGGACAAAGATACTGGGCGGTGTGATACTTCTCAAATCAGCGGGTATGGCCCGTTTTATGAACAAGAACGTAGCCGGCGTCCATGTCCCGGATCACCTTATCAAAGAGATGGTGGATGCGCCGGATAAGGTCCAAAAAAGTATAGAGATAGCGGCACGGTTGGCCAAGGGCTTGAAGGATCTCTGTGACGGCGTGCATATCATGGCCATCGGCTGGGAAAAGAGGGTCCCGCAGGTCATCAGTGAGATGGGATTATAGCAGAGGGCGTACAAACGAATAGCGATGTGGGCTCCGAGCGACGCCCGTATGTCAGCAGCACCGATATTTGCAGATCAAGGCGGTTTTGGGCCTTTTGGTCGCAAGGCTCTTGAGAAGGAGCAACGGCATGAAAAACGAATACCCGAGTTGTAAGTTGGCCTGCCCTATTATGACCGACGTGCGGGAGTATGTCGAGCTCATTGCCCGAAGGAGATTCCAGGAGGCATATGTTGCGGTGAGGAGGCAGAATCCCTTGCCTGCCGTATGCGGGCGCATTTGTACGCACCCGTGCGAGACCGTCTGTAAACGTGGACAGGTAGATGAGCCCATTGCCATAGCCGGTCTCAAACGTTTTGCCGCTGACTATCCCCTTAAGGAATCATGCAAGACGGTTTCGCCCGGCAAGGCAACCGGTCACAAGGTTGCGGTGGTCGGCTCAGGACCTGCAGGGCTGGCTGCCGCCCAAGATCTGGCCGTTTTGGGGCACGAAGTCACCATATTTGAGAAATTGTCTGTGCCTGGCGGGATGATGGCCGTGGGAATACCCTCTTACCGGCTCCCGAAGGACGTCCTCACAGAGCAGATAGACGAGATCAAAGACCTCGGTGTTGAGATGAGGACGGGTGTTGCCTTCGGCCGTGATGTGACGCTTGTGAGCTTGAAAGACAGCGGGTATGGGGCTGTTTTTCTCGCAACCGGCCTGCATCTCAGCCGCGGGTTAAATGTGGAAGGAGAGGACCTCCTCGGCGTGTTGAAGGGTGTCGATTTCTTGCGGGATGTTGCCCTTGGAAGCTCCGTCGTTCTGGGGGAAAAGGTTCTTGTCATCGGCGGGGGCAATGTGGCTATCGATGTGGCCAGAACGGCCCTGCGGTCCGGGGCGAAAGACGTGTGGATGGTCTGCCTTGAAAAGCAGGAAGAGATGCCGGCGTGGGCGTCGGAAATTGAACGCGCCCGAGAAGAGGGCATAACGATCGTGAATTGCCTTGGGCCGAAGAGATTCGTGGAGAGAGACGGACAACTCTCCGGCGTGGAGTTCAAGCGCTGTACATGCGTCTTTAACGAAAAAGGCGCTTTTTGTCCCTCTTTTGATGAGGCTGACTTGACGACCGTGGAAGCGGACACGGTGATTGTTGCTATTGGCCAGGCCGCTGATCTCGGCTTCGCAGAACAGGACGGCATCGCGGTTACGCGCGGGGGGGGATTGGAAGCAGACCCCATAACCATGGAGACCCCTCTTCCCGGAGTTTTTTCCGGAGGAGATGCGGTCAGCGGACCAGCGACGGTAATTAGCGCGATTGCGGCAGGCAAAAGGGCAGCCGCCTCCATAGATAGGTACCTGGGCGGGAAATCCGTGCCCTGGGCGGCGTCTTTGAGAAGCGCCGAGGTGCCGAAGGTTTCCCAGAGCGTTATTGAGAGCACGAGAAAATATGAAAGGTCCACAGTGGCTGATCTCCCGGTTGAGGATCGGATCAGGGGTTTCAGTGAGGTGGAAGGGGTCTTTTCAGAGGAACTGGCGACAAGGGAAGCCCTGAGGTGTCTGCATTGTTACCTCGGCGCACAGGTCAATAAGGGTAAGTGCGTCTCCTGTTTGACCTGTGTCAGGGTCTGCCCTCTTGGTATCCCTCGTGCCGATGAAAGAGGAGAGATTACTATCGATCCGGTTCTTTGCCAGGCCTGCGGGATGTGCGCGCTTGAGTGTCCGGTCCAGGCGATCGACATCAATTTCCAGCCCCGGGGCAGCATTTATCAGGAAACGATGCAGGAGATAGGCAAGTTGCAGGGTACTGAGCCTCTTATAGTGAGTTTTTTTGACCTGCACGGCAATTTTGGTGCCTCGGACATCGAGCGTCTAAAAAAAGAGCATGCCAATATCTCTCCGGTCATGGTATTCGGACTGCGGAGGATTCACACGGTTGATGTCCTGAGGGCCTTTGAGCTTGGCGCCGATGCGGTCCTTGTTGCGGAGTGTCCGCTCGATGCGGACCCGTTTCCGACAACGAGAGGCAGGCTCGAACACCGCATAGCGGCTGCGAAGGCCCTGGTTGAGGACCTGGGTCTTGGCGAGGGGCGTATTGAGCTATGCACCATGCCGGACAAAGGGCTCGTGGAAGACGCGTTGATCGCCGGTTTCATTGAAAGGATCAAGAAGATCGGGCCAAGCCCCCTCAGAGTCAGACAGTGATGAAGCTCGCAGGCTAAAATTCCACGGTTTGGGAAAAGGCACACTTTCTCCCAAGGAGATGGAGTACTACAAGACGACTAGAGTCCTGATGGGAAAGACCATATTCTCCGAGTCCTGGTTGGAACTGTAGGCTATAATAGCCTATTAGTCTGAAGGCTGTCAGGTGAGATTGTATTTTCACGATAAATTAGCTGATTTACCTTTTAGGCTACAGACTAATAGGCTAACTTAGAGGCGGAATAGATAGGTTTTTTATGTTTTTATAGAAAAGGAGTAGATTTAAATGACTAAAGGGATAACTGTTAATGAGTTCATCTTGTCAAGACAAAAAGAGCAGCCGGAGGCAACGGGTGCCTTTACATCTATTCTGTCAGAGCTGACAGTGGCAGCCAAGATCATTGCCAAGAAAGTGGACAAGGCAAATTTGTCTGATGCGCTGGATACTATGGAGTCAGAAAGTGTTGGTGAATCGTTTGTACAAAAATTGCGTGAATATGCCAACTCTACAATTGTAAACCGTCTCAGTCACATAGGACATCTGGCTTGTATGGTCTCCAAGATGAATACCGATTTAATACCGATTCCCGAGGAGTATCCAAAGGGTAACTATATACTGATCTTTGATCCCCTGGGAGGCATCACCAATATTGATGTACCTGTTACGATCGGTACGGTCTTTTCAATCCTCAAAAAACAGGGTCCCAAGGAATTCGGCTTAATGGCAGAAGCCCTAAAGCCTGGTCATAAACAGGTAGCAGCAGGGTATTTTATTTATGGATCGAGCAAGATTATGGTCTATACAACCGGAGACGGGGTACATGGCTTCACGCTGCAGCCAAGTATCGGAGAATTTCTCCTCTCCCATGAAAATATCCGCATACCCAAAAAAGGAAAGACCTATAGCGTCAATGAGGGGAACTATTATTTCTGGGAGGAGAATATCCAGGACGCGATCGAATACTTTAAGACGCCGGATTTAAAGACCGGCCGTCCTTATACAGCGCGTTATACAGGTTCTTTTGTAACGGATTTTCACCGGAATCTCCTGAAAGGTGGAATATACATGTATCCGGAGAACTCAAAGGATCCTTCAAAGCCCCATGGAAAACTGATGCTCACTTGCGAGGTCAATCCCCTGGCTTTTATTGTCGAAGAGGCAGGAGGATATGCAAGCACCGGTACTGAACGTATACTCGATATTGAGCCACAACATCTTCATCAGAGGGTGCCGGTGTTCATTGGCAGCACGGACGATGTGCGGATGGCTGAAGGCATCATTCAGGGTAAGCGTTAGGAGAGGAATTTAGAACTTTAATTGAGCGATTAGCCTTTAGCTATTAGGTATTAGTTTAATGATTACAGGATGTTTTGCTATTACAAACTTTTACCCGTCTTGTCAGGGCGGCAGACCGATGGGTGTTATTTCTAATTAACGTAATGCCTTGCTTTTTTAAAGCTAAACGCTAATGGCTAACAGCTAATAGCTTAATTCAGGTAAAACTAAGGATCTTATAATTGTATGGATATTGAAAGACTAAATAAGATACTCGCAGTTTTTGAAGGTGAAGGGGGGCTAATCTCCATCCTGCAAAGGGTTCAGGAGGAGTTTGGATATCTGCCCGAGGACGCCTTGTTTTCGATTGCGGATTTTCTGAAGTTGCCGCCGAGCCAGGTATTCAGCGTGGCAACGTTCTATGACCATTTCTATTTGACCCGCCGGGGTGATCATCTCATCTCCGTATGCCAGGGGACTGCCTGTCATGTATTAGGCGCACGTGACATCCTGGAAACGGCGGAAAATTGCCTTGGGATCAAGACAGGTCAGACGACTCCGGACTACAAATACAGTCTTGAGCGAGTGGCCTGCTTGGGATCATGTGCCTTGGCTCCGGTTGTCCTTGTAGATGACGAAATCCATTCGAGAATGACAGTAAGAAAGGTCAAGAAATTACTGACAGAGGATCTCGATGATACAGAATCCCAGACATGATTCCACTCAGAATTCTCTTCGCCGCAGAGATATGAAAAAATCGATCTCGATACAATCAACAGAAGGCCACAAAATAGATAGCGTGGAATCGTTGAGACTCTTCAGGGAATCCCTCATTGCCGATGAGCAGACAACTGGAAAAATGGTCAATGTCTGCTGTGGAAGCGGTTGTATGTCGTCTGGGAGTGAGCATGTCAGAGAGGCCTTTGTCAGGGAAATCAAAGAGCAGGAGCTTGAAGATGAGATAACAGTCAAGAAGACAGGTTGTCATGGATTTTGCGAGAGAGGGCCGAATGTGGTTATAGGCCCGGAAAATATTTTCTACAATAATGTAACAAAAGAAGACGTGCCGGAAATCATTTCTGAGACATTGCTTGAAAATCGGGTGGTTGAAAGGCTCCTGTACGAAGACCCTGTCACCGGCCAAAAGTGCCTTTATGAGAATGATATTCCCTTTTACAAGAAACAGAAAAGGATTGTACTGAAAAATTGTGGTCTCATAGATCCTATCAGCATTGAAGATTATATAAAAGTCGATGGTTTTCGGGCCCTTGCCAAAATCCTATCTCAAATGACCCCTGAAGGAGTCATTAAAGAAATCAAACTCAGCGGTCTGCGGGGACGAGGCGGTGCCGGATTCCCGACTGGTATTAAATGGGAAACAGCACGCAACGCCCCTGGTGAAGAGAAATACATAATTTGTAATGGCGATGAGGGTGATCCAGGTGCCTTTATGGACCGAAGCGTGATGGAAGGCGATCCTTACAGCATATTGGAAGGCATGATGATCGCCGGCTATGCCGTTGGGGCCTCTCAAGGGATCATATATGTGCGCGCAGAATATCCGTTGGCTGTCCATCATCTGTCCACAGCCATAGCTCGGGGTACTGATATGGGACTCCTCGGGCACAATATCATGGGGAGCGGGTTTGATTTTGGAATCAAGATAGTAAAGGGCGCAGGCGCATTTGTATGCGGAGAGGAGACAGCGCTTATAGCTTCAATCGAAGGAAGAAGCGGTAGGCCAAGGCCAAAACCCCCATTCCCTGCCATAGAGGGACTATGGGGTAAACCTACTGTCATAAATAATGTGGAGACACTTGCAAACGTCTCCAGGATTGCCCTGAATGGGGGTAAGTGGTATTCGGAAATAGGCACTCCTACTGACAAGGGAACAAAGATATTCTCACTTGTGGGAAAGGTCAGGAATGTGGGCCTTGTCGAAGTGGAGATGGGTACGACGCTTCGCGAGATTATCTTTGACATAGGCGGGGGGATCCCGGGAGGGAAACGCTTCAAGGCGGTTCAGACCGGCGGGCCTTCGGGCGGATGTATCCCTGAAGAACTCCTGGATTTGCCTGTTGGTTACGAATCACTGGCCAAGGCTGGTTCGATCATGGGCTCCGGGGGAATGCTCGTCATGGATGAGAGCACGTGTATCGTAAATATCGCCCGGTACTTTCTCGATTTTGCTCAGAATGAATCTTGTGGGCAGTGTACTCCGTGTCGGCTTGGCACAAAGCAGATGTTCAAGATCTTGCAGGATATCACAAGAGGAAATGGAAAGCCCGGAGATATTGAGATACTGCTTGAATTATCCGATGCCGTCAAGCAGGCCTCCATATGCGGCCTGGGAATGACAGTACCTAATCCAGTGGTATCTACTATACGCTATTTTCGTAAAGAGTATGAAGAGCACATCCATGAAGGGCGCTGCCGGGCCCTTGTGTGCAGGTCCCTTATTTTCTATCGTATCAAGGACTACAGGTGTAAGGCCTGCATGAAATGTCTGGATGCCTGTCCGGTTGGTGCCATTATAGGTGCGAAATGGCAGGTCCACGAAATTGACCAGAGTAAGTGTATCAAATGCGGGACCTGTATGGAGGTCTGTCCCAAGCGGTTCAATGCAATAGAATGTGTTACAGGTCGGATAGAAAGCTCGGGTGATAAGAATGAGTAGCGTTTCTTTGAACATAAACGGAATTACGGTAAGGGCCGATGAAGATGCTACGATCCTCACAGCGGCCCAGGACGCAGGTATCTATATCCCCACCCTGTGCTATTGTCCTGATGTCTCATCCATAGGCGTATGTCGCCTGTGTCTGGTCAGGATCGAAAATCGCAGGAGACTTGAACCGGCCTGCCGGACCATTGCAGAAGAAGGGATGGTGGTTGTTACGGATGATCCTGAAATTGAACGATTGCGACAGGTAATCCTTGAGCTCATCTTGAGTGACCATGACTTCAACTGCCTTCTCTGTCCAAAGAGCGGGCAGTGCCGCCTTCAGGAACTTGTGAACCGTATAGGTATCAATGAGCATCGGTTCAATCGCTTAGAGCATACGGCCAAAGACCTTCCCATTGACACCAGCAACCCGTTTTTCGATTTCAATCCAAACAAGTGTGTACAGTGCACAATATGCGTCCGTACCTGTCACGAGATCGTAGGTATTGACGCGATCGACATGGCATACCGGAGTTACGACCTCCGAGTCAGCACGTTTGCCAACAAACTCTTGAAAGAGTCTGCCTGCGTGTCTTGCGGGGAATGTATGGAACGTTGCCCGGTAGGTGCCCTGGTACCCAAGAAGGCTGAATACCCAACCCGTGAAGTAAAAACCACCTGCTCATACTGTGGTGTGGGGTGCGGGCTTTACTTGGGCGTGCGCGGAAACACCATCGTAAGAGCAAGGGGCGATTACGAAAGCCCTGTCAACAAGGGCAACCTCTGCGTTCGCGGGCGCTTTGGTTATAACTTCGTTAATAGTCCGGACAGGCTGTCTCTTCCACTCATGCGTGCATACGATGAATACGCACGGCCATCCTCTGTAGTTGAAGTAACAGAAGAAGGCAGACCGGTTACATTGCCCCTTGTGAAGAGAGAAGGCAAGTTTGTGGAGATCACCTGGGACCAGGCAATCAAATATGTGGCAAGCAGCCTGGCCCATTACAAAGGAGATGAGATCGCTGCCATCTCCTCGGCCAGATGTACAAATGAGGAAAACTACCTCTTTCAGAAATTCATTAGGGCGGCCTTGAAAACCAATAATATTGACCACTGTGCCCGTCTCTGACACGCACCCACGGTGGCCGGTCTGGCCGCCAGTTTCGGTAGCGGTGCCATGACGAACTCCATCAATGAGATCAGCGATGCGTCTTGCATCTTTGCCATCGGCACCAACACAACAGCTAATCACCCGATTATAGGCAGACAGGTTACCAGGGCTGTACAAAAAGGTGCAAAGCTTATTGTGGCAGATCCCCGGCGCATACCTCTCTGCCGTATGGCTGATATCTGGCTCAGGCTCCAACCCGGAACCGATATAGCACTCCTAAATGGAATAATGAGGATCATTATCGAGAAAAACCTCCTGGACACCTCGTTTATCGAGGAGCGATGTGAGGATTATGAGGCCTTTGAGGCCTCAATTATGGAAAATGACCTGGCAACTGCTGAGAAAATTACGGGTGTGCCTGCACGGGATATAGTCGAAGCAGCCAGGATGTTTGGCTCTACTTCACGTGCTACTATCCTGTATACCCTGGGTATCACTGAACACTCGCATGGGACGGACAATGTGATGGCCTTGGCCAATCTGGCGCTGCTCACAGGTAATATAGGTAAACCTTCAACCGGCGTAAATCCCTTAAGGGGGCAGAATAACGTCCAGGGCGCCTGTGACATGGGGGCACTTCCGAACGTATATCCGGGTTATCAAGAGGTAGATAATGAAAAGGTGCGAAGGAAGTTTGAAAAGGCGTGGAATTGCAAGCTCAGTATATCATCCGGGCTCACAATGACCGAGATGTTTGAAGCCGCCCGTGAGGGCAAGATAAAGGCCCTCTATCTGGTTGGTGAAGACCCCGTAGTTACGGACGCGGACACCACTTTCATAGAAAAGGCCATATCACACCTGGAACTGTTCGTAGTGCAGGATATCTTCCTCACAGAGACAGCGCGCCTGGCAGATGTTGTGCTCCCGGCTGCCAGCTTTGCTGAAAAGGACGGGACCTTTACAAACACCGAACGGCGGGTACAAAGGGTCCGCAAAGCAATAGAGCCCAAAGGCAATTCACGTCCCGACTGGATGATCATATGCGATATTGCAAAGAGCATGGAGGCAAAAGGTTTTGATTTCAGCAGCCCTCAAGAAATTTTCGAGGAGATGCGTGGCCTCACCCCCAGTTACGGGGGCATCACGTATGAACGTATTGAGAAGTCAGGGCTCCAATGGCCCTGCCCGGATCACGAACATCCAGGAACGCCGTATCTTTACAGTGAGCGCTTTAACACACCGAGTGGAAAAGCAAAATTCGCAACCATTTCGTATCGGCCTCCGGCAGAGACTACCAGCCACGAGTATCCCTTTGTCCTTATTACCAGGCGGAGTGCCTTCCATTATCACGCAGTCATGACACATAAGGCAGAAGGCTTTGATGAGCTTCGGAAGGAAGAGCATGTTGAGATACACCCGGCTGATGCAGATTCTCTGGAAATCCAGGACGGCGAAGTCATAAAAGTAACCTCAAGAAGAGGGAGCATAAAGGCCAAAACAAAGATAACGGAAATTGTTCCTCCGGGTGTTGTTTGCATGACATTCAATTTTGCGGAGACCAGGGCAAACATCTTGACCAGCAGGGCCCTGGATCCCATTGCTAAGACACCTGAATTCAAGGTATGTGCAGTCAAAATCGAAAGGGAAGAGTCTGCCTATCTTATAAGAGACTATATGAGGTGGGGTACTGGGAAAAGTTGATTTGAAACTTGAAATTTGAAATTGGGAAAAACAAAAAGATGTAGATGCGTTACCTAATTTCGAATTTCCAGTTTCAGCATTCGTATTCAATTCGATAATGCACGTTTTTTGAAGAAAGTATAAACTAGTGAATGAAAGGAATTAGCATCTATGGACGTCAGCAACATCAGAAATTTCGCTCTGGTCGCCCAAAGTGGGAGCGGCAAGACTTCTCTGGCAGAGGCCATGCTTTTTACTGCCAAGGCAACTTCGCGCATGGGCAAGGTCGATGACGGATCATCAGTATTGGACTTTGAGCCGGAAGAAGTCAAACGTAACATGTCCGTTAGCACAGCGTTTCATCACCTGACCTGGGAAAAGGCCAAAGTCTACCTTATGGACGCACCCGGGGATGACAACTTCCTTGCTGAAGCCAAGACGGCCATCAGGGCGGCTGACAATGTATTGTTCGTGGTAGATGCTGTAAATCCGGTAAAACCACAGACACAGAAGGTATGGTCCATTATCAAAGACTCAGGCCTTCCTGTCGTTATGTGTGTCAATAAAATGGATAAGGAGAGAGCAGGCTTCCAAAAGGCCGTGGATGCAATAAAGGAAGCCCTGGGCCTGAGACTGGTCCCAGTTTCTCTGCCGCTGGGGGAACAGGAGGATTTCAGGGGTATTGTAGATCTTATACAAATGAAGGCCTTTGAGTTCAGTAATGATGGAAGCGGCAATGCCAACCCTGTTGATATCCCGGCTGATCTGCAGGACGAGGTTGAAAATTCGAGAAGCAATTTGATCGAGTTTGCCGCAGAATCTGATGATGTGCTCCTGGAAAAATTCCTGGAAGGCGAAGAACTTACTCCTGATGAGATCGTTTCCGGCCTGAAACAAGGCATAATGAGCGGGGGTTTTATCCCGGTGTCCTGCTGTTCTGCTACAAAAAACATGGCCGGCAGCACCTTGCTTGACCTGATTGTACAGTTTCTGCCTTCGCCTGATGAGCTTGGGGGTGTCTCCGGCACTGATCCCAAAAGTGGGGATGAGACAACACGCGATCCGTCTCCTGATGCCCCGGTATCCGGTCTTGTCTTTAAGACCCTTACAGACCCCTATACAGGGCGTCTTTCCATTATCCGGGTCTATTCCGGCACGCTAAAACCTGACAGCTCGCTCTACAATTCCAATAAAGAAAAAACTGAGCGTTATGGTCAGATATTTGCCCTTGAAGGTAAAACACAAAAGCCTTTGGAAGAGGCTGGTCCCGGTGAGATAGTAGCAATAGCAAAGCTAAAGGAGACCACTACTGGTGATACCCTGTGTGATCCTGCGAATGTGGTAACCTATCCGTTTGTGGCTCTTCCCATGCCGGTCCTGACCTATGCCCTCAAGCCCAAAAGTCGAGGAGATGAGGAGAAGATAACCCAGTCCCTCTCACGACTCCAGGAGGAAGATCCCACAATTGATGTAAAGCGTGACCAACAGACAAAGGAACTCCTACTCTCAGGAAACGGCCAGATTCACATAGATGCCACTGTGGAAAAGATGGCAAGAAAGTTCGGCGTGCAGGTGGACCTTGCTATTCCGCGTATCCCCTATCATGAAACAATAAAGACATCGAAGAAGGCCGTTATTTATCGACATAAAAAGCAATCTGGCGGAGCAGGGCAGTTTGCAGAGGTCCACTTTGATATTTCACCACGCCCAAGGGGTAAGGGTTTTGAATTTGAAGAGGCACTCGTGGGAATGAATGTCCCAAGAAATTTCGTTCCGGGAGTGGAAAAGGGGCTAAAAGAGGCCACAGGGTCCGGACCACTTGCCGGATACCCGGTTGTTGATGTAAAGGTGCGCTTCTATGACGGTAAATCCCATGAGGTTGATTCCTCTGAGATAGCCTTCAAGATAGCATCCATCAATTGCTTCAAGAAAGGCGTGCTGGAGGCCAGGCCCACCCTGCTCGAACCCATTGTGAAACTCACCATAACCGTGCCTGATGACGCTGTCGGAGATATAATAGGTGACATAAACAGCAGACGGGGCAAGGTTATGGGCATGGAACCAGGCCAAGGCGGACAGGCCATTGTAGCACTTGTTCCCCTGGCAGAGGTACAACGCTATATGCTGGATCTTAATGCCATGACCGCCGGCCGCGGAATATTCACCATGGAGCAATCTCACTACGAAGAAGTGCCACCGAATCTGGCTGAAAAGATTATTGCCCAAGCCAAAGAAAAAAAGGCCTAGAAGGACAACCAGTGTATACTGCCGGTGTTCTCACTGTGAGTGACAGCGCTGCCAGGGGGAACAGGAGAGATGAATCCGGGCCTGTAATCCGTCACCTGCTCGAACAGCATGGTTACAATGTGCTCCTGCACAAGACAGTCCCTGACGAAGTACAGGATGTCAGGGACATATTGATCAAATGGATAGATAATACCTCTTTGGATGTCATAGTTACTACAGGCGGCACGGGACTGTCTCCCAGGGACATCACACCTGAAGCTACGAAGTCTATAATAGAGCGGGACGTTCCCGGGATCGCGGAAGCCATCCGCATCAGGGGCCTTGACGCCACACCAAGGGCCGTGCTCTCAAGAGGGATTGCCGGAGTGCGGGGCAAGACACTTATTATCAATCTGCCCGGCAGCCCTTCGGCCGTGGCCCAGGGAATGGAGGTGATACTTCCGGTGCTTAAACATGCCCTGGATAAAATCAAGGGAGATCCCACTCCCTGCCGGTAGGACGGCTTGAAATTGGAAATTAGAAATTTGGGAGAGATGAAACGAGTTCACGAGTTGGATATTTAAAAAACTGGCAGAAGAGTTATCAGATTTGGTTTGGCAAGACTTTGATAAGTGGAACAAAAAGGTTCAAAACACCTTAACAGTAAAAAAGCATGAAGGCCAAATTTTCAATTTCCAGTTTCTAAAAATATAGTCCATGAAGATAGGAATAATCGGGCTGCCAGGTTCCGGCAAGACCACCATATTTAATGCCCTCACAGGAGGCGTTGCAGAGGTCTCTGCCTACCAAAAGGGCAAAAAGGACCCGAATCTGGCGGTAGTCAAGGTGCCGGACAGCCGTTTGGACAGACTCTCAGCCATGTATAATCCCAAAAAGACCACCCATGCCCAGGTGCAGTATGTGGATATAGGTGGGACTGTCTCTGCCGGAGAGGGTATGGAGTCTTCAATGCATGAACTCCTTAGACTCCTTCATCCTGTGGACGCCCTGGTACACGTGGTTCGGAACTTCGATCGGCCTGGCGAGCCTCCCAGAGCGGAGGAGGATCTGGACGCCCTGGAATCCGAGCTTATTCTCTCCGATCTCATCATTCTGGAAAAAAGGGTTGAGAGATTGGAAAAGGAGATTGTTAAAGCAAGGAAAGGAGATCCCAAAGAACTTGAGCTCCTTAAAAAGGCCGGAGAGATCCTGGAAGGGGGAGAGGCCTTAAGGGGATATCCGGAGATAGCTCAGTCCCAGATGCTCAGGGGTTATGCCTTTCTCTCGGCAAAACCCTGTATCGTGGTCCTTAACACTGGAGATGAAGTAGAGCTTGGTACTACAGGGTTACAGCTCCCTAATGCCACTGTCCTTGTAGAACTTAAAGGGAGGCTTGAGATGGAACTGGCCCAGCTCTCACCAGAGGAAGCAGAACTCTTCAGGGAAGATCTGGGCCTTGAAGAACCCGCCACTTTCCGTTTAATCAAAGAATCTTATCAGCTCCTTGGCCTCATTTCTCTCTTTACTGTGGGAAAAGATGAGGTCCGTGCCTGGCCAATCCGGCAAAACACCCCTGCTCAGAAAGCTGCCGGGACTATCCATTCTGACATGGAAAAGGGCTTTATCAGGGCAGAGGTGGTGTCCTACGATGATCTGATGGCCTGCGGCAGCCATTCCGCTGCCCAAAAGGCAGGGAAGGTGAGGCTTGAAGGCAAAAACTACCTTGTACAGGATGGTGATATTGTAGATATACGCTTTAATGTGTAAACGAATTATCGTTGTCAAGAATGAAGGCCCCACCCCTGGGGTGCTTTTGCCTATATTTCTTGATTTGGGCATTTGGAGGATTTTTTGATGAACGGAAAGCCAACCTATGAAGAATTGGTACAGAGTATAAAAGAGTTGGATAAAGAACTGTCTGATAAAGATCATTTGATAAATGCTTTGAAGGAAAAGCTGGCGAAGTTTGAGATGATATCTGAGGATAGATCCTCCGGGGATGAGAAAATCAAGGTGTCCGACATTAATATGGAATGGAATACCGAAAAAGGCATTTGCACCTTCGAAAGTCTCCCCGTAGCCATAATGTGGATCGATTCAACCCTTGCAGGTTTGATGTCTGGGCTTCAGACAATGGTTGGAACCGAGCGTTTTAACTTAGCCTTACAGAGTGAAGGACGCAAAAGTGTTGACGCTGACTGGATGGTAATCTCCCAATTTTCAGATTTTCGCGAAGGTTTTACGGCAATTTCCAATATCGCAGCCGTGGCAGGCTGGGGTAAATGGAAGTTAATCTCACTAGATAAAAAAAAGAAAGAATGCCTTTTCCGGGTCAAGGACAGTTGGGAAGGACGTTATCAAAAGGCCCTGGGGGTATGCTGGGGAAGTGGGATGCTTGCCGGTAAAATGGCAGGGTGATCAACGACAATTATAATTCCCGGTCAACGACAATTATAATTCCCGACTCCATTTATCCATTCAGTTCCTCTCCAGGATACCATCCCGTTCTTTTATGAGTTAATCCT
>JAJSZR010000059.1 GCA_030262715.1 Deltaproteobacteria bacterium | reverse complement strand
ATTGTCTATTTTTTCAGCCATTGATTTTCTCTAAAACTTATTTTTTGACAAACTCTTATGATCATTTTCCTCCATGTTGACAAGCATATCTATACTGAGTTTTTAGGCAAGGCTTTCTGTTTGTGTGAGCAACAACATCACGAGTATTTAATTATACTCTGGAAGGCTGCAATTGCACATTTTTGTCATTCGAGAAAAATATCGAGATCCTCACATCCAAATACAATATCCTGAATGCTTCAGTCATGGCCCTGATTATCCGATAATAAAAGGATAGAAATCATTATTCTGCATAAACACTTACACTTAGGATGATTTATGCTGAGAGTACCCTTGAGAATCTACGACAATTCCAATGGCTTTTCCACTACTGCCGCCAGTCATCTTCCGGTTCTCAGCAAGTACAGCGTGCTGGTGGCAGAAGATGTTGCGCAGGAGAGGGAACTGCTGGTCGCTTACCTCTCCGAATGGGGGTTAAATGCCACTGGTGCTGCGGATGGCAGAGAAGCCCTGTCTATCTTAATAAAGGACGATACAATCCGTCTTCTTATCACTGATTTGCATATGCCTGAGCTTGGTGGGCTGGAACTTTTACAAGAGGTAAAAGGCCTGGCAAGACCCAAGCTGTATTCTATAGTCCTCAGCGGAATTAAAGATAGGCAGACCCTGATCAATGCATTGCAAGCCGGGGCTACTGATTACATGGTCAAGCCCTGCCATCCTGAACAGATATTTGCCAGATTGGCAGTGCTTGACCAGGTCATGGCCCTTGAAGAAAAACACCAGGCCCTGATAAAGGACCTGTTTGATGTAATGGGAGAGATGCTGGGCAGTCGTGATCCCTATAGTTTGGAACACAGTTTGAGGGTTGCTGCCATATCCCGAAGAATAGGTCTTTGTCAAGGGCTATCATCAGAAGAACTGGAAGTCCTGGAGATGGGTTGTCTTATCCACGATATCGGGAAAGTTGCGATACCGGACGACATACTCTTAAAACCCGGCCGTTTTAACAATATCGACAGACAAATCATGAACATGCATCCAACCATTGGGGCCAGGTATCTTGCTACGCGCTATCCTGATGACAGAGTGACTGAGATAGTCCTGTATCACCACGAACGGCTGGACGGAAGCGGCTATCCAGAAGGTCTGAAAGGGAATGATATAAGCCCCATGGTAAGAATAGTATCAGTGGCAGACATATATGAAGCCTTGATCGCAAAGCGGCCTTATAAGTCCCCGATACCTGGCACTAAGGCCATAGAAGTATTGAAAGACGAAGCAAGGAAAGGACGAGTTGACCAAAATGTCGTGGAAGCCCTGGAGGAAGTAGTATATGACTGGAATCCCCTGACTATACAGAGGCAATCATACAGGGACATAGATGCCATTGAAATCTTCAGGCGAATCACCTATTTCAGGGAACCTATGTGCAGCTTTTATAATTACCGTTGTCTATTGACATTGGACAGAATCACTGATCTTACTTGCATTGGACCTCAATATTATTTGATCTTTATCGACTTTAAAAACTTAAACCAGATAAACAAAGAACGGGGCTATATCAAAACAGACCAGATGTTGGACGAACTCGGGGAAAATATGCAGCAATCCATGAATGACTTCTCTAATATAAACAGTAATATAAAAGGCGAGGCCTTGCTTTTTCGAAAGGGAGCGGATTACATAATATATGCAAACTACGCGCTTGATTCCATACAGCAGTTGTCCGACCTGATTCAAGACCAGCTAAATACTCGCAAGAATCAGTGGGGACTTGAAGCAAGTTTTATACTTGAATCTTTTCCATCCACCTGTTCTCTGGAATATGCCTTTAATCAGCTCCTTGGAAATAACGATAGGGGCCTCTGATGACAGATCCTGCGCCACAAACAAAAAAATGAGCACCGCGCTCCGGCGATGCGGTTTCCCCCTGACAAAAATCCTATGCTACAGAGGCGCTTGACGATCTATTCCTGACATAGTAGCTAAGGCCTCACCCATCTCTATTGACTTGATGGGATGAAGGACAATGTTAATAACCAAAAAGCTATGTGTAGGATTGAGATGGCAATTGTATTACCTTTTCGTGGAATAAGATACAACACTGACCGGGCCGGAGATATGGTCCAACTGATAGCCCCACCTTATGATGTGGTAGATGATGAAAAACGAGATAGTCTTGTATCCAGAAATCACTACAACATCTTTTCCCTTGAATTATCCAAACCTGATTTCAGCGAGACATATAAGGTAGATAAATACACATGTGCAAAAGAGAAATTTGAAAGTTGGCTATCGGAAAAAATCTTAGAACAAAAAGATAAGCCTGCTATCTATCCCTATGATATAAGCTTTTCGACCCCAGTCGGCAGCTCTTGTAGAAAGGGATTTGTAGCTTTGATACGCATAGAGGACTGGGAGAGTCGAATTGTGCGCCCCCACGAACGGACCTTCGACAAAGTGACGGAAGATCGATTTCGTCTACTACAAGCTACGGAGGCCCAGTTCAGCCAAGTTTTCATTCTCTATCGCCATAGCCCGGATGCCGCTCGTATTTTAGCCGAGTCCGAAAGAAAAGAGCTTTATACTGTGAAAGACGAGGCTGGAAACACCCATAGATTATGGAAAATAACTGACGTGGGTAGGCTGAAATCTCTTCACGAATGTCTATTAGAAACTGTTCTGTATATAGCCGACGGTCACCACCGTTACACCACTGCCATTAAATACCGAAACGAGATGCAAAAGGTCTACGGAAAAGATCCGTCAATGCCTTACAACTACCTGATGGTCTATCTCGTAGATGCGGAAGATCCTGACCTTGTAATCCTTCCGGTTCACAGGGTTGTCACCCTGCCGGAGACCTTGGATCTGAAACACATAGCGGCCATGGCGTCTCAGGTGTTCGAAGTTGAAACAATCTCTCACATACAGAATCTGGCACCGGAGCAACTGTGCACCAATCTGATTCAATGCCTTGATGAAAGACCGCAGAGACGAGGCATTGGAGTAGTTTTTGGAAAGGGGAAAACAGCACAAATCTGGTGGCAGAAAACAACAGATCAAGACAAGTTATTATTGCACTTACATCCTGCCCTGTCAGAACTCGATGTGATCCTGCTGGAAGAGGCCATTATTAAAGGAGTCTTTAAAATTAATCCTCAGAGTCTGGAGGAGGGAAAGACCATAAAGTTCACAATAGATGCACCAGGTGCCGTTGAGGCTTTAGATGAAAACGATGTACTCTTTATCCTGCGGCCCACCTCAGTTAATCAGGTCCTGGATGTTGCTGATACAGGACTTATCATGCCTCACAAATCAACCTACTTTTTCCCAAAAATCTTGACTGGTCTTGTAATCAACTCGGTAGACAAGAATAGATCAGTGTGGAGCTTAGCCAAGAAAAAACTTCAGACGCTCCCGGCGGCTCGAGTGTCTTAACCTGTTCAGGGCCTTCTTCTCTATCTGACGAATGCGCTCGCGTGACACATTGAAGCGCTTTCCTATCTCCTCAAGGGTATATTCACTGTCCTCACCTATCCCAAAGCGGAGACGAATGATCTTCTCCTCCCTTGGGCTGAGAGTGGCCAGGATGCCCTTTATCCGATCTATAAGCTCCCTTTCCCGCACTGTTTCGTAAGGAGAGACAATATCCATGTTTTCGATAAAGTCTCCTAATGTGCTGTCTTCATTTCCAACTGGTGTCTCCAAAGAGACCGGCTCTTTTGAGGCCTCCAGAATAGACAAAATTTTTTCCAGGGGCAGTCCGGTTCGCTGTGAGATCTCAGCAGGTGAAGGTTCACGACCAAGTTCCTTGAGTAGGGCGTAAAATGCCTTAAAGAACTGACTACGGAGTTCCAGGAAATGCACTGGAAGGCGTATTGTGCGGGTCTTGTCCAGGATGGCCCTGGTAATAGCCTGACGTATCCACCAACTGGCGTAGGTAGAAAATTTGTTGCCCTTTGTGTAATCAAATCGGAAGACCGCTCGCATGAGACCGAGGTTACCCTCCTGAATCAGATCAGCAAGTGACAGGCCTTGATGCATATATCGTTTAGCAATACTCACCACCAAACGGAGGTTGGCATTGATCATTTCATCCTTGGCCACCTCTATTTTTGCCCGATGGCCATTGACGATGACTTTGAGGGGTTTAAGGCCGTCATCCTCGGCGTAAATCTCCAGGATGCTGGTAACTGCACTTACCAAATAATTTAACTGCTGCTTTTTTGGCTTAAGGGTAGGATCACGACGCCTCCATGTACGAATTTGCTCCCTCAAGGCCTCCATTGCAGGCAGATCCGATGGGTGCTCCATGATAACCTTAATAATCCCATTAAAGCCATCTCTGATAGTGTGGCTGAGATCTTGCTCCTTCTCAGGAGTGAGAAGCTCGTATCTCCCCATTTCTCGCAGATAGGTGGTAGTAATCTCCTCTGAGTCAGTATGACCTCCAGCATCAAGAACCACTTTCGGAGCCTCAGATTTAGTCTCCTCAGAAGTGGCCTCTGGTCCTTTTTCGACCAACCCCTTTTTCTCTGCGAGTTCTTTTAATACCTTCTCTTTGGGGATGGTTACGAATTTTGGGCCATCGATGACTTCGATATTATTAAGGCACAGAAGATCGAATATCTCTTCAAGCCTTTCGAGATCCTTTTCCTCATCAGGTATTAGTTCATTCAGCACTTGATAAGTAAGGGTACCATTTTGGCCTGCTTTAATCAGACGACCCAGATAACCAATGGATGCCTGGTTTTTTTTCTTAAGAGCTATTTTTACGGCCATAGTTTAATCCAGCGCAAACTCTATCATTTATTGTTTATCATATGTCAGGCTAGGCCCGGACATGGCTGATGCCGATTATGGAGACAATTTCTTTGTTGGCCAATCTTGAACACAGGACAAAAAAAAAGTATAAATGATTACCTGGCTAGTTGCAAACATTAAGTAAAGAATTTAGGTCCGGCGACCTTGGATGTAAAGTGCTTAAAGTAAAAATTTTGGCCTTATTCGGTTCGACTTCGTAGGGCATTTTTGTTACACAAGCTCGTCGTCAGGCAAAAAACATAATTTGGGAGTGTATGCATATGGAACGGACCCTATTCACAAAAGAGGGTTTTGAAAGGCTTAAAAAAGAACTTGAGACCTTGGAAAGGGTAGAAAGATTTAAAGTAATCAAGGCTATTGCAGTAGCCAGGGCCCACGGCGATCTAAGTGAAAATGCCGAATATCATGCTGCAAAGGAACGACAGGGTCAGCTTGAAGCCCGCATCCAGTACCTTAATAGCAAACTCTCCGTAGCAGAAGTGATTGAATGTGAAAACCAGGACTGTGACAGGGTTGTATTCGGAGTTAAGGTTAAACTGGAAAATATAGATAGCGGAGATGAGGTTGTTTATAAGCTGGTAGGGCCAGACGAATCCGATGTTCAAAAAGGAGACATTTCGGTTAAGTCTCCTCTTGGCCAAGCACTGATAGGCAAATATGAAGGAGATGATGTTGAAGTCCGTACACCAGCAGGGCTTAGGAATTATGAAATACTGGAAATCTTTATCTGACGTGCTGCCCTAAATATTTTCACTGGGCCATCCCATGGGCACGCATAACACTGGGCAGGGCAGAAGGCGAACCACTTTTTCCACTGTTCCACCGAAAAAGATCTCGTCGATCTGTCCCTTTCCCTTACTCCCATAACCGCCCATTAAGATGAGGTCTGTCTGAAGCTCTCTTGCTTTTATAGCAATTTCTTGAAATGGAGAGCCATAAGATACGATGGTATCTTTTACCAGACCATCATTGTCCCAATCATTCAAAAAATGGCGAAAGGTCTGTTTGGCCTGGTTCGTAAGCCGTTCTCTCACATCTTCAATTGATTCCTTTGTATAATCAGCAACTTGAGAGACCTCACTTGAATCTATGACATGAATGAGTAACAATTCCGCTTTCCATGAAGAAGCTATCTTTTTCGCATACCTCAATGCGTTTGCGGCACAATCTGAAAAATCCACAGGCACCAGCACCAAAGATATTTCCATTCTGAATACACCTCCAAGTTTCCATTTCATTACAAGGAAAAAAACAGCAGACAAAGGCCTATAACTCCAGTCGTTAACAAAAAAGCCTCACTGCACAGACAAATTGTTCAGGATGTGGTCTTGAATCCATTTCTGATCCCACCACTCCAGGGGATTAACAAATACCCCGTGGACCATCATTCCGAAGTGTAAGTGATCCCCTCCAGCTAGGCCGGTCATGCCGGTTATCCCTATCGTATCTCCACGTTTCACCTTATCACCTGCTGATACCTGGATCTCGCTGAGGTGGGAGTACATACTGAAAAGGCCGAGACCGTGATCCAGGATCACTGTATTTCCATAGATTCCAAGGTAGCCTGCAAACACGACAAGGCCGGCATTTCCTGCCGGGACCGGAGCGTGAGAAATTGAGGCAAGGTCTGATCCCATGTGATATGACAGGCCAATTTCCTTACCCTTGTAAAAGTAGTGACGTTCGTCTCCAAAACCTGCCTTAAAGGCCGAATTGGGAAGGCAGACAAAGCTTCCGTGCCAGAGGATCTCAGGAGCGCTTTCCTTGCAATAATTTTCAATTTCCTGATTGTTACGACGCCTTAATTCCCTGTTGACTTCGAGAAATACTTCCAGGGGAGAACCTTTAAGTTCAGGGTATCTAGCCATGAAGTCCGGCATTTTTTGCTCAAGGAACCGATCAGTTACATTTATTTTATCCACCTTTGGAGGCCTGCGAAGGATGCGATGAGGAAAGCCGGTTCTGGCAACGTTTCCAGCCTGATCTACTGCCTCGATGAGCATCTTCTTCGGCTTATTGACATTGAAGGGAACCGCCACCATAGCCACGTACATATCCTCTGCCCCTCCAGGTTTTGGATAACCCGGGAAAAACCTTTCGTCTATCCAGACCCCTGTCTTGCTAGGTAACTCACTCACTCTATAAGATACAAGACCAGTACCCCCTGTCCTTATATTATGAACAGTACTTTTCACTGCTATTCGGGGTGGTACTATGTCTATTAGGACTTCGATCTCCCGAATCTGCTTATTGCCTTTGAGATCATTTCGCCAGGACGAGTCCCTTGCGGTAATCCGGAGAAGGGCTTTGCCCTCAGCCATGCCTAACTCGAACGGTTTGATGACCCAGAAGACTGTCTCATCCCTTACCCCGGATCCCCTCCACCACTCCTTTATTTCGTAGATCTTTGGATCAAGTTCAAAGACCATATCATCCTGGCTCAGGACGGCAGAAATCGACCTTATTCCACTCCGGGCATCTTTAACTTTAACCGTGAGTATGTACTCCCTCCCAACTGTCTCTGGAACTGAGACCACCTCCATCTCCGGTGGGCTTCCTTCCAAGAGAATGTATCCAAGAAAGCATCCAACGGCTATAAGGGCTGTAAGGACTATTAATGCAGTGTATCCCAAAAGCTTGCCCATTTGTGTTCCTCCCTTGAAAATCTCTAAAGATCCTTCACTGACTCTATTTCTATCTTAAGACCATTAAATTCGTTCATAGCAGCTTTAATACCCCTCTCCAGAAAATACACCAGACCCTTTATACCGATGTCAAGGACCTTATCTATCACTGGAGCCTCTTCAGACATGAAAGGCGACAAAACATATTTGTCCATTGGCACAGGGCTGAAGGGCCTTCCGATACCGATCTTTAGACGGGGGAATTCCTTGCTGCCGATAGAACCTATAATGGACCTAATCCCTTTATGCCCTCCGGATCCACCCCCCTGTGCGAACTTCAGCCTTCCCAGGGACAAGTCCAGATCGTCGTATACCACCATGAGCTTTTCCTGGGGGATTTTGTAAAAGTTAAGGACTGAGGCTACGGCCTCGCCACTCCTGTTCATGTAAGTGAGAGGTTTAAGCAGTATAGCAGGAATGCCCGTTATAAAACCTGATACACTCTCGTATAGAGGAAACTTCTTATGCGGTATAAAACCAAGGCCGAATTGAGAGGCCAGACGATCCAGAGCTACAAAGCCCACATTGTGGCGGGTATGCCTATATTGAGGGCCAGGATTTCCGAGGCCTACCAAGAGCATCCTCAAGATCAGCCTTTACCTTACTCAGCTTCCTCTTCTTCCTCAACCTCGATCTCAGCCTCCTCCTCCTTTTCTTCTTCTTCTTCAGCTCTTGAGGCCACAATGGTCATCAAAGTCGTTTCAGGATCGTCCATTAAACGGATTCCCTCCGGAGGCTTAATATCTGCTACGTGAACAGCTTCTCCCAGCCCAAGATCAGAAACATTGATTTGGATGTCCCGCGGAATGGCCAAAGGAAGACAAGATATTTTGACTGCTCGTTGGATGATCTCCAAAACACCTATATCTGCTTCAACACCCTTGGCCTTACCCACTGCGGTAATTGGCACCTCAACCTGCACCTCTTCGTCCATGAGGACTTCATAAAAGTCTATATGGCGTATTTTGTCATCCACCGGGTGCAATTGCAGATCTTTGATGAGGGCAGTATGACTACTGCTGTCTCCATTGCCCCCCAGATTCAGAGTGAAAAGCAATGGCTCTCCACCTGCCGAATTCAGAAGCATGTTGAACTCATGAGTGTTTACGGAAAGAGATATAGTCTCGGCCTTTGGCCCATACAGCACTCCCGGGGTCTGTCCTGCACGGCGGAGCTTACGGGCTACCCCTTTCCCGGCCTTTGTGCGTACTTGGGTCTCTATTGCCACATGTTTCATTGAAAAAACTCCTTATTCAGAGATCGTCAAATAGTTGAGTCGTTGAGTCGGAAAATAAGCATGTTAAATCAGTATATTAGACCTTCAACTACATCAAGTGCCCAATTTTTGTGCAAACGATATAAATTCATACAATAATAACCACTTAACTAATCAACTACTCAACCACTTAACGAGGTCTGTTATTAGACAAACAGTGAACTTACTGAATCATCGTTATGTGTGCGTCTGATAGCTTCTCCCAAAAGTGCGGACACAGATAGCACCTTGATCTTATCAAGTTTTTGGGCCTCTTCCCTGAGAGGAATAGTATTTGTAACCACTAAGGACTCAAGAACCGATTCCTTAATACGATTTACCGCAGGGCCTGAAAGTACCGGATGTGTGATACAACCATGGACCTCATTAGCACCACGTTCCTTGAGGGCCTCAGCCGCCTTACAAAGGGTGCCGGCAGTGTCCACCATGTCGTCCAGTATGACAGCCGTCTTCCCCTTTACGTCTCCAATAGTATACATAACTTGTGACTCGTTAGGCCGATCTCTGCGCTTGTCTATTATGGCCAGCCCAGCCCCCAACCTCTTGGCAAAGGCCCTGGTCCGCTCCACGCCACCTGCGTCAGGAGACACCATCACTACTTTTTTTGAAAATTTTTTCCTAAGAGAATCAAGCAATACCGGAGCAGCAAAGAGGTGATCCACAGGTATGCTGAAAAAACCCTGAATCTGCGTGGCATGGAGATCCATGGCAAGGACCCTCCTGGCACCTGCCGTGGTGATAATGTCCGCCACGAGCTTGGCGGAAATAGGGACCCTTGGGGCTACCTTCCGATCCTGTCTGGCATAACCATAATATGGCAATACTGCCGTAATTCTCCTGGCGGACGCCCTTCTCAAGGCATCCACCATTATGAGAAGTTCCATCATATTGTCGTTTACAGGAGGACAAGTAGGCTGAATCACAAATACATCTGCCCCCCTCACGTTTTCCCCTATCTCCACGTACACCTCACCATCGCTGAAGGTTTGCACTGATGCCCTGCCAAGAGGCATGCTCAGGTAGTCACATATTTCCTGAGCCAAGGCAGGATTAGCATTTCCAGTAAAGATTATCATATGATTTATTGACATAGGCTA
This sequence comes from Deltaproteobacteria bacterium, assembly GCA_030262715.1. GTDB lineage: Bacteria > Desulfobacterota > Dissulfuribacteria > Dissulfuribacterales > UBA3076 > UBA3076. The sequence continues at coordinate 4,906 of JAJSZR010000059.1, read as the reverse complement.
AACCATTTAGAGCTAAAGGTTTGTAATTATAATCTCCTGCTCACCAAAAGGTGACAAATTCATTTTGGCTGGGGTGAGAGGATTCGAACCTCCGAATGCGGGCTCCAAAAACCCGTGTCTTACCGCTTGACGACACCCCAACAGTTCCATTTCAGCTATAAGCTCTCTACCAATAAAGCGTGAAGGCCCTTATTGACTTCAAGACTATAGGCTGCCCTATGGGCCTCTTCCTGAGATAAAAAGGACCCGAGGACAGTCGATCCACTCCCTGACATCAAGGCCGCTTCGGCTCCAAGTGCCATGAGCTCGGCCTTGATCCGGCCCATTTCGGGATATCTGGCTATAATTACCTGCTCCAGATCATTCCGCCACATGGCGTTTCGAATAGCCTCATCGGCGTCAAAAATAGTGTCCTCATCCTGCCCTGTCAATACGTAATTTTTATAGGCCCATCGAGTACTTACGCTAAAACCAGGATAGACCAACACATACCATCGGTGAGGGGTATTAACGACCTCAAGCTCAGTGCCTATCCCCCTTCCCACTGCTGTAGGCGTCTCAAGAAGGAAAAACGGCACATCTGCCCCAAGACTGCAGCCGAGAAAATGGAGATATGCCCCATTAAATGGAAAGCCTGCCAATTCGTTCAGACCTTTTAGCACAGATGCCGCATCACTGCTGCCGCCTCCCAGGCCTCCACCTATGGGAATTCTCTTTTTTAAAAGGATTTTTATCGCTAAATCCAGGCCGGCCTTTTCCAGGAATAGCTCGGCTGCCTGGTATGCCAGGTTATCCGAGCCTGATGTCAACTCACTGTCAGGACATTCTAAATAAATTCTCCTTTTTTCACCCTGGCCCACAGAGAGCTCAATCTCGTCCCAAAGAGAAATCTTTTGGAACATTGTAAAAATAAGGTGATATCCGTCCGGACGGCACCCATTAATCAGTAGAAATAGATTTATTTTGGCAGGGGCCAAAAGGCTCAAAGAACTCATGCGATGGTTATATTATTGCTCATGAGCCTTCAGCGGGATCAGGGCATAGCCCTAACATATCTCATTCGCAAATCGAAAAGTATGTGCTCCAAAAACCCCTGTTCGTCCTCAGCAAGATTTCCAACCGTCTTTTCCTGGAGCATGGCCAGGGTATCTATAGTATGTTGAGCAAGGATGAGATCCTTCTTTATTTCGCCTGAGCCGAACTCTGGGATCTCACCCAGATGGACCAGGGCTGACGTATTAAGAGAGAATACAAAAGTGGAAAAGTTCACATCAGGAAGCGGCACTGAATCAGGCCTTTCCGATTTAGCGGACTTGAAGTTACTTGGATCTTCCTGATCTGAGCCTTTGGCACTGTGCCTCTTGTCCGTAACCTTGAAGCTTTCTCCATCACTGTCATTCATTGCTATTTTCTCCTTAAATCCCGAGGTACTTATCAGACTTATTAAAAGTTAGAACAAGAAGTGGTTTTGGGCAAGTCTATATTACACTAAATAAGTGCAATCTGTGCTTTGCTGCAGAATCAGGTGCCGTATAGCATGGGGCAAGCCTTGCTTACTTCTTTCAATCCACCTATACTTCAGATCACCATGCCAGAAGATTCCATTAAAAACCTGTTTCCCCCTTCTGCCCTGGAAGGCATTGTTTCTCCCGATATCAACAGAGGATCTCCTCCTTCTGCCAGACATGTCTGGCAGGTCTCGGATCTTTTAGCTAAGGTTCAGGACAGATTGGACCTCGATTTTGATATCCTGTGGGTGGAGGGAGAGATATCGAACCTTCGACAGCCTTCTTCAGGTCATTGCTACTTTACCTTGAAGGATGATCAATCCCAAATAAAGGCCGTGCTGTTCAAGTTCCAGGCTGCCCGCCTACCTTTTGATCTGGAGGATGGCCAGTACGTAATCTGTTTCGGAAGGCTCAATATCTATACTGGCAGGGGCGATCTCCAGTTGGTTGTGGAAATCGTTGAGCCAAAGGGAGAGGGGGCCCTTCAACTGGCCTTTGAACAGCTAAAGGCCCGTCTGGCAAAAGAGGGGCTGTTTTCTTCTGAGCACAAGCTGCCGCTTCCACTGCTTCCCCAAAGGGTCTTTGTCGTCACATCCCCTACCGGCGCAGCAATCCATGATTTTATCCGGAATGCCAGAGAACGCTATCCAGGGGCAGGCATCGTGCTCTGCCCGGCAAGTGTCCAGGGGGAAGGGGCCTCTGGAGAAATAATTGATGCCCTGAGAATTGCCCGGCATATTGCTGAAAAAGGTGATGTCATACTGCTCACTCGAGGAGGTGGCTCGCTTGAGGATCTCTGGGCCTTCAACGATGAGACCCTGGCCCGGGAAATCTTCAATTGTACTGTACCAGTTGTCTCGGCAGTAGGCCATGAGGTCGATTTCACGATCTCAGACTTTGTGGCGGATCACAGGGCCGCCACCCCCACTGCAGCGGCACAGCTCCTTTTTCCCCGCAGGGAAGAGCTGATGGACAAGGTCGCAATCCTTACCAGGAGAATGGTCCTTTCAAGTCGCAACAGGTTAAAAGTCAATCAACAGGCGGTTCAATTACTCCGTCATCAACTCAAGGATCCTGGAAGGAGACTCGTGGAGCAAAGACTTCGTCAGGACGACCTTAATGCCAGGCTACTGAGAGTCATGCAAGAAAAGATTGGTTTCTGGTTACAGGGATACCTGAACCTGCGTGAAAGGCTCGTAGTACACGAACCGGGAAAACAGCTTGACCTGGCCAAAGCCGAGTCCTGCTCGCTATCGAGGCGTTTGGTCCAGGCCGGATCGGTCTCTATCGAGAGAAGACGCCACTGTCTAGCCACATTGTCCGGAAAGCTAAACGCGGTAAGCCCGCTTGCAGTCCTTGCCAGGGGCTACAGTCTGGTTTATCGGATATCCGGAGGGAAACTTGTAAGGCGTGCCGGGCAGGTGACAAAAGGTGATAGTCTACTGATAAGACCTGAGAAGGGTGCTATACTCTGCGAGGTATTATCCACTGGAAAAGACCAGGACAAAGTACTGTCTCAGACCGACTAATCGTTTACCATGACATCAATGAAACAAAAACTTCTTTCATGCCTGCTTATATTTTTTACGACATATTTTTTTCTTATCTGGGGCATATGCCTGAAGGTAGAGGCTGGATCGTATCCGGTTTCGGTAAGTATGGAACCAGAGAAGATCCCTCTGGGAGGCATTGCGCTGGCCACCATAAAAATAAATAACGAAATAAAACTCCTTGATGTCAAATTTCTTGGGGAAAAGATCCCATACCACTTAGACCCATCCATCCAGGATTGCTTTGTACTCATTGGAGCAGGTCTTGATTGTGAGCCCGGAACCCACATCCTGACTATCAAATGGCAGGGACCTGATGGTCCTGACCTGTATTCTCACGAAGTCCGGGTAACGGCAAGGAGCTTCCCGGAAGAACGTCTTTCCGTATCGGAGCGCATGGTGGAATTTTCCCCGAAAATCCTGGAGCGAGTGCTAAACGATCAAAAGGCCGTAAAAGAAACATGTAATAAAATTTCAAATAAACTGTACTGGCAAAGGCCTTTTATATGGCCTGTTAATTCCAAGATTCTCAGTCCATTCGGATTAAGGCGGATATTCAATAATAAGCCCAGAAGCCCTCACTCAGGAGTGGATTTAAGGGCCCCTGAAGGTACTCCGATCCTCGCCTCTAATTATGGAAAGGTGGCCATGGCCAGAGACTGTTATCTAAGCGGAAAGACCGTCATCCTTGATCACGGCGGAGGCCTTTACACCCTTTATGCGCACCTTGTCAGTTATGAAGTCAGAGAGGGACAAGAAGTAAAACGGGGTCAGGTTGTTGGTCTTGCCGGGTCCACCGGACGCGCTACGGGACCACATCTCCACTGGGGAGTGAGCCTCATAGGCAAGAGACTTGATCCTGCAGAACTTATGGCCTTGCTTGGCACCTGAGTCGTAACCTGTGAACCTATACGACTGTTGATTGTTGGAGTATTCCATGGCGAACAAGATAAATCCTTCGAACACGGAGAAGGCATTTTCAGAACTAAGGTCGATTGTGGCTCGCCTCAGGGCACCTGATGGATGTCCCTGGGACAGGGAACAGACCCCTTCTTCTGTGAAAAAATATATTCTGGAGGAGGCCTATGAGCTGTCAGAAGCTATTGATAAGAAAGACCCTAAGCTCGTAGCAGAGGAATTGGGAGACCTTTTTTTTATGCTGCTCCTGCTTGCAAATATATATGAAGAGGCTGATATATCTTTTCTTGAAGAGGCCTTTGCCGGCATAGGCCAGAAGATGATCAGACGCCATCCCCACATATTCGGGGACGTGAAGGTTACCAGTGTAAAAGAGGTCGCAGCCAACTGGCAGGCAATAAAGACCAGAGAGGCCGAAGAAAAGGGAGAAAAACACAGTGTCCTGGGACACCTGCCCAAATCATTGCCCGCGCTTCAAAGGGCCTTTCGAGTTGGAGAAAGGGCCTCCAGGGTAGATTTTGATTGGGTCAAGCCAGAGGATGTCTGGGCAAAAATGGCAGAAGAAGAACAGGAGCTGAGAGAAGCCATTAAGACCAAATCCAGAGATCATATTGAGCATGAAACAGGAGATCTCCTGTTCACTGTGGCCAACATGGCCCGGCTGCTGAAAATCAACCCGGAAGATGCGCTTCAAAAAACAATAGGCAGGTTTGTAACACGTTTTCATATTATGGAGGACATCATCAGATCACAGGGGAATGAACTCGCCAAGTGCTCTATTGAAGAAATGGATAAGGCATGGTCTGTGGCAAAAAAGCTGTAAGCGTTCACAGGGCACCGCATCTGCTTTGTTGTCGGGCACTTGAAGTACAGGGAGTACGTCTGCGTACCCTCCGCCTCGCATCTGCAGCACCCTGTAAACGCTTACAG
>JAJSZR010000058.1 GCA_030262715.1 Deltaproteobacteria bacterium | reverse complement strand
CCCATAGCCCGGCTTATGTGGTGGAAGGTCTATTCGGACCAGGGGGAGCACCACTCCCATAAGACTTCGTTCCCTCAGCACGACACTTTCCCCGCTCTTTACTCCAAGCCCTGTGGCCTGGACCGAAGATTCGCCATATTCCAAAAGGGCGTCTCTGAGGAAGGCATAGGTCCTGAGAAGGCGTTGATTTACTTCTTTGCGCACCTGATCCGCCTTTGATGCCAGTAAGCCTATATGATTGATAAGGATCTCCTTTTTCTGGTCCAGGAGTTCAAGTCCCTCCTGGGCAAGGGCCAGCTCTTCTTTCAGGCGAATGAGGTTACTTTTAGTTGCGGGTATCTGGATACGTTCCATGGTTGGTTAAATGCTGGTCCTCTTCTTACCATATTGATCAATCTCTTCCGGCTTTACCCGGGTGAGTTCCTGCTCCGGAAGGAGCATCACAAGCTCCCACCCAAGTTCCAGTGTCCGGGTTATGGTGCGGTTTTCATCTGCCCCTTGCTGCAAAAAGCGCTCATGGAATTCCCTTGCAAAAGTGTGATAGAGTTTGTCAGTTGCAGAAAGGTCCTCTTCCCCTATGATGGATGCAAGTCGCTGTACCTGCCGTGCACGGGCATAGGCAGCGTAGAGCTGGCTTGCGAGGTTCCCGTGGTCCTTCCTGGTTCTTCCCTCACCGATACCATCGCTCATAAGCCGGGAAAGAGACGGCAATACGTTTATAGGGGGATAGATGCCCCTCTGGGCCAGAGAACGATCGAGAACTATCTGGCCTTCGGTAATATACCCTGTCAGATCAGGGATAGGATGAGTGATGTCGTCATCCGGCATGGTAAGAATGGCTATCTGAGTGATAGAGCCCTGTCTATCGATTATACGTCCGGCCCTTTCATATATAGAGGCAAGATCACTGTAGAGGTATCCGGGATAGCCCTTGCGGCTCGGGACCTCTCCTTTGGAAGTGGCCACTTCCCTCAGGGCCTCGCAGTAGTTTGTCATATCAGTCAGGATCACAAGGATGTGCATTCCCTCTTCAAAGGCCAGGTATTCCGCAACAGTGAGGGCGATCCTGGGAGTTATGAGCCGTTCAACTGTCGGGTCATCCGCCAGGTTCAGGAACATGGCCACTTTCTTAAGGACCCCGCTCTCCTCAAAGCTGCGGCGGAAGGTCTCTGCCTCGTCATGGCGCACTCCCATGGCACCAAAGATTACCGCAAACCCTTCATCCTCAGTGAGGAGCCTTGCCTGTCTCACAATCTGGGCCGCAAGGTCATTGTGCGGCAACCCGCTTCCGGAAAAAATGGGCAGTTTCTGACCCCTCACGAGGGTATTCATGCCGTCTATGGCGGATATGCCTGTCTGTATGAAGTCCTGTGGATAGGCTCGCGCCACCGGGTTTATGGGCAGGCCGTTTATATTCCGCCTCTCCCCCCTTAATGGGACAGGCCCGCCATCAAGTGGTTGGCCCAGGCCATCAAAAATCCGTCCCAGCACCTCCTCCCTTGAGACAATTATCTCAAAGGGCCTTCCAAGGAAACGCACTCTGGTGGTGGGCTGGGCAAGGCCCGAGGTCCCTTCAAAGACCTCCACCACGGCAACATCTTCGCTTATAGAGAGTATCCTGCCCTGACGGGACTGGCCATCTGAAGGGACTATCTCTACAAGCTCACCAAAACCAACACCTTTAACGCCGCTTATCACCACCAGGGGGCCGCTTATCCTGTCAAGGCCTATGTATTCCAGGGCCCCTTTCATAGCATGACCTGTAACTGTTTCCATATTTCTATTCTGTCCCTACACCCTAACAGCTTACAGCCTAAGTATCCTGCCTATGGAGAAGGGCGTTGATCTCCTTGTCTATCCGTTCTTTGATGGACATGAAGGGGCCTGGGTCATCACCCCGCTGTGTAAACTTCAGCCTGTGGATCTCAACTACCACAGGAAGCTCCGTGGCCCTGAACAGAGGAATTCGGGCCTTTACCACGTCGGCCAGGCGCTCAATGAAATGTAATATGACATCAAGCAGGAGGAACTGCTTTTCCGGACCGGCATAGGTATCCACCGGGTCATAGGCGCTCTGTTGCAGGAAGTCGTTTTTTATGAGCCTTGCCCCCTCGATAATCCTTTTTTGATCGTCAGGCAGGGCCTCTTCTCCCAGTAATTTTACGATATTTTGCAGCCTTGAGTCCTCCTGGAGGATGTTGATGGTCTTTTCCCTGAGGGTCTTCCAGGTGCTTCCCACCTTCTCCGTCCACCAAGGCTCAACCACTGAGATATAGGCGGAATAGCTCTGAAGGTAGTTTATGGCAGGAAAGTATCTGGCGCTTGCAAGCTCTTTATCAAGGGCCCAGAAGCACTGGACAAAACGCTTGGTATGCATGGTTACAGGTTCAGAGAAGTCTCCTCCCGGAGGTGAAACCGCACCTATGAGGGTCACTGAGCCCTTTTTGCCCGCTAGAGACACCACCTGTCCCGCACGTTCGTAAAAGGCGGCAAGCCTGCTTGCCAGATAGGCCGGAAAACCTTCCTCAGCAGGCATCTCCTCCAGTCGACCGGATATCTCCCTTAGGGCCTCGGCCCACCTTGAGGTGGAATCTGCCATAAGGGCAACATCATAGCCCATATCACGATAATATTCCGCTATGGTGACTCCGGTGTAGATGCTGGCCTCCCGGGCAGCTACAGGCATATCCGAGGTGTTGGCAATGAGAATGGTCCTTTCTATAAGGGGGTGCTGGGTCCGTGGATCCAGCAGTTTAGGTAAGTCCACAAGGACCCCTGTCATCTCGTTTCCTCGCTCTCCGCAGCCGATATAGACTATGATATCCGCATCCGCCCACTTGGAGAGTTGATGTTGTGCGACGGTCTTCCCTGTCCCAAAGCCCCCTGGTATGCCTGCGGTACCACCCCTCGCCAGGGGGAAGAAGGTGTCTATCACCCTCTGCCCGGTTATGAGGGGCTCAGAGGGTACCAACCGTTCCCGGTATGGACGGATTTTCCTTACCGGCCATCTGTGGAACAGCTTGAGCTCATGAATTGTATCAGAAGGGGACCGGATTACGGCAATGACATCATCAAGGGTATAGTCCCCTTTGGGCACGATATGTTCCAGGGTCCCCTGCACCCCGGGAGGGACCATAATCCGATGTGTAATGAGCTGTGACTCCGGTAGTTCACCCAGGATTTCGCCTGGTGAGACTACTGCACCATGCTTTACAGATGGAGTAAATTGCCATACCCTGTCTCTCGGAAGGGCGGTTCCGGTCTTTCCCCGGCGTATAAAGTCCCCCCATTTTCCTCGAAGTATTTCAAGGGGACGCTGGACCCCGTCAAAAATTTCACCTATAAGTCCTGGTCCGAGTTCCACATACAGGGGGAGGCCCTTGGCATATACTGCTGCCCCAGGCCGCAGGCCAGTTGTGTCTTCATAGACCTGGATGGTGGCAAGATCCTCGTCAAGATCAATGACTTCACCCACCAGCCGTTCGTCACCGACCTCCACCATCTCGTTCATTGAAAACCTGTGAGCAGGGCGGGCCTTCACCACAGGGCCGCTGATCATAGTAACAAGGGTTTGCTGTGTGGCGGATTCCATGCTTAATACCGGTTTTTTTCGACATGTGCGGTTAAGAAACTACTCAAAATCAATCACGAAAACACGAAGGTACGAAAACACGAAACAAGACATAAAAAAAGATGAACGTCCAACATCGAACATCCAACGTCCAACATCGAATGAAAAACGAGCGTCCAACATCGAACATCCAACGGCTATTTCTGTATATTAGCCATTTAGGCTGAAGGCTGAAGTATACTGATATACCGTCTCCTGCAATAATTAGCAGCCTTTCTTCCAGGTCATAAGTCTTTTTCCCCCATTCAACATTCGATGTTGGACGTTCGATGTTCGATGTTCATCTTTTAGCAGTTCATTAGTCCATCCAGAGACTTCCCTTTCATGCTTTCGTGATAGCCCTTTTTTCGCTCACTTGTCTTATTACTCAAAAATTAACCGTTCACGGGATTACAACGCCCATTTTACCGCAACCCGCCGAACTGTGAGCGTTTACAGGGTGCTGCAGATGCGAGGCGTACGGGTCGCAGACGTACTCCCTGTACTTCAAGTGCCCGACAACAAAGCAGATGCGGTGCCCTGTGAACGCTTACAAAATTCTGTTGCCATTAGTTCCTTGAGTCTGGGCTCTGCCCTTTTAAGCAGGGCATCAAAGGAGAAATCAACAAGGATCTTTTTGTTAGCACTAAGGGCAAGGCATCCCCCATTGATGTCCGCCGGCTCAGGGAGAAGTTCTACAGCCTGTCCTGTCTCCTTTGATAGATCTATGAGCATGTCTTGAGAGAACAGGCCCTGATCGTTTTTTCTTACCTGAATCCAGCAGTGCCCTTCGGGCAGGCTTGAGACAGCATGGATCGCAAGAAGCCTCAATATATTAGGATACCTCGGTTCATCCCGGAGGGCTGAAAGCCTCTTTTCTGCCTCCTCAAATACCTCTTTTAGGAGCGCCTGTCTTGTGGTCATCACCTGCTGTCTGGCCTTCAGCTCCGCAGCACTCACGACCCGTTGGGCATGCTGATATGCAGATTGGCGCTCTTGAGACACACGCTCTTCGAGATCCCTCTGCGTATTATCCTTAGCTTCCTGTAATATGCGATTTGCCTGTTTCCTGGTCCTGGAAAGGATCTCCCCGGCCTCTTTCTGGCCCTTTTCTCTAATTGCCCTGCATAGCAGCGATACCTGGTCAGGTAGCGGCACGACGTTTCTCCTTTAGGTCCTCATTAAGGAAACCATAAGTTCCCCAGTGGAGGGTCGATCCGGCAAAGGGCCCTCTGTGTCGGGGATCTCCACCACCATGGGTTTATGGAGTTCGAAGACCATTTCATCTACCTTTGAGCGAACGGAGTTGGCTATCCTTTCGGTGATCAATACCAGGCCGATGTCAGGGCTGTTTTGTGCAGACTCCAGGGCAGCCATGGCATCTTCCCCGGTCTTGACCGTTCGCGTATCTATGCCTCCCAGGGAGAAGGCCATACATGTCAGATGATCTGCTATGACCAGGATGTGCATATCCCAAGTACCCTCATATAGATTTTCAGACATTCTTCACGACAAGTCAAAAGTAGTTTACACTTTGTTGATCTTGTATTTTGGCAGTGAAATTTGAAACTTGAAATTGGAAATTGGAAAAAATACAAAGATGTAGATGCGTTACCTAATTTCAAATTTCGAATTTCCAGTTTCGACATCTATAACTTCCCCAGGATCATGATAGCCACGATAAGTCCATAAATGGCTATTCCCTCTGCCAGGCCCAAGAAGATCAAGGCACGGCCTGCCATCTCAGGTCTTTCACTGACAGCCCCCATTGCGGCAGACCCCACCATTCCTACGGCTATCCCCGCGCCAAGGGAGGAGGCCCCAACAGCCAGGGCAGCCCCGATATATCCCCATCTTGCTGCTCCAGTAGATGCCCCTGCCCCGGCCGCAGCTTCCTGTGCCCAGACAATGCACGGGAGTGAAGTCAAGAGCCAGCCTGATATCCACAATAAAGGCCTTTTAATCCTCATTGGTAAATGCCTCCTCAATGTTTATGATCTGGTAACATGGCCAGGGAATTCTTCCTCTTCAAGGAGAGGCTGGAAGGGCTTTCCCCCTCCCCGGAAAAACTTGCTGAAAAATTCATAGTACTCAAGTCGTAAAGTCTGGACGGAGACCACTATTCCTTCAAGGGCTATTATCACAATGTTCCCAAGTATTATGGTGACCCAGTAAAAGAGGCCTTTGCCGTGGACACCCCTTACCATGTCAGCCAGGGAAAATACCGCTATAAAGAGGCCCGCGTGGGTGAGGGCAAAGGCCGCAACACGGACAAAGGATACAGTGTTGGCAAGGTATCTCAGGAGGTCATCAAGCACTTCTATAAACGATTCCAGAATAGTGCCCCCAAAGCCTGGCGGGATACGTTCCCCCTTTTTCCCGGTGCGGCGCTGTGCCAGCACGGCCCTGACCGGCCGCTGGAGGATCATCAGGATGATCAAGGCCCCTGCCGCCACCTTGGCGAATATCACTTCAAAGGGGCTAAGCTCTCCTGACAGGAGGTAACGCGCAATAAGGCCCACACCAAGCCAGTAAAGCAAGGCACCAGCCAGACCGGATGTCGAAAGGAGTTCTCCATAACGGTGCTGACGGATGACGTTCATGAGATTAAGGATCAGCCCCAGGCTGATAACACCGATACCGAGAAATGCCGACATCATCATAAAGTGGTTGATCTCCTCCATGGGGTGCATCCAGAGCGCAGGAATCAGGTCTTCCAGACCAAAAACACTGCCGTAAAGGAGGCCGAAGATCATGGACGATACCCCACACTCCATAATTATAATTCCATAATCTATGTAACGGTACATCTTTCTGAATACATAGTAGCCTATGCCACAGAGTATGGCCCCGTGCCCCATGTCCCCGAACATCATCCCAAAGAGGAGAAGAAAACTCACCGCAAGAAAGACCGTGGGCTCCACCTCTTCATAGGAAGGGGTACCGTACAGAGTGGTCAGTCGCTCGAAGGGGCGGATAAGCATGGGGTTATTGAAGAGTATGGGTATCTTAAGGATACCGGATCGAACTTCTTTTATGTCCTCCGGGTCCACCTGGTCCACCAGGACCTTGCCGGACGTGGCTTTGATGATCTGTTTCTTTAGTTCCTCAAAGAGTGCAACCGGTATCCATCCAGTAAGAAGATATGTGTGATCAATCTGCCCAAATTCGGCCTGTGCCTTAAGGAGCTGCCGCGCGAGCAGTATCTCCTCGCGCAGACATTTGAGCCTCGTACCGTATTTCCGGGTAAGCTCTGCCCATTTGGTATCAAGGCCGGCAAACTCGGTCTTTAAATGCTCAAGCTCAGCGGATAAGCGATCCAGAGCCGTCCCTATAGTACCATGAATCCCGGGAGGCAGTTCCAAGGGGTCACAGAAGGCGCTCTTAAGTGCCCTTAAGAGCGCCTCTTCATCTTCTTTTAGAGACATGGCCAGCAGGGCTACTCTTCGTTCCTTGCGGCCGACCGGGATGAGGGTGTGATGCGTATCCACAAGGCTTTGTTCCAGCTTATTGAGATTCTCTTCAGGAATCAGTCCGGCTCTCCATGTCACGTATCTCAGGTCATGCAGGCGGTCAAGGTCTATCTTTGCAGGTTCCAGGAGCTGCAACCTGGCAATCAGGGCTTCATGTTCAGAAATGGCATTTTTTGCCTTTTTTTTACGCTCCAGGGGTTCCAATGCCTCCTTTTCTATGAGTGCAAAGTCCTCCTCCAGGCGAAAGATGGCCTTGTCCGGTCGGGGTACCTTTCTGATGCCGGAAGAAGGACCTGCCGGCCCCAGATCTCTCAGCAGCCTGTTTGCCCTGGCAAGCAGGCTGTCATAGTGTTCAAGGAGAGATGTATCAATATGGGCCACATAACCCAGGTGACCAAGATGTGTCTCTTCCACCCTGATCAGATGAAGGAGGCGGAGGTCTCCCAGGACGGCCATGACTGCCGAGATCTGGTCTTCAGGGACCTGGATGGTCAGTCTCGTAAGCTTGACCGGTCTAAACATGAGCGACCTCGGAAAACTGCCTGGGTAACTTTTTTACTGTCTTATCAGGGGAAAGTCCCTGTGCCTTTGCCTCAAGCAAGGTGATGAGACTTGTAAGTTCCATTTCCTTTTCCAGGAGAAAGCATATCTCTATGCCGATATGAAATGGCGGGCCTGCAAAAAATCGAGCAAGGAGACGAAGAAGCCACGTCTCGAGATACGGGTAAAAATCCTCCCACTCACGGACCTCTCCTATCTCTCTCTGAAGGGAACGGGGAATCTGTTCCATAAATTTCGAGATGTCCTCTGCCCGTGCCAACCGGTGCAGATTTGAGAGGGTGAGCAGCTCACCCCCGGGAAGACTATAGTTGACTATCTCTTCATGGCTCAACCCATAGTGAATTTTGAGTCTTATTACCCACGAGATGTTGAGCATATCTACATAAGGTCCCAGGATCCTTTTTGCAGCTTTTCTGTCAGATCTGCTCCTCAGGCCGGAGATGGCCTGCTTGAGTCTTTGAAAGCAGGAAAGGTCCAGGGCCATTTCCAGGGGAAATAGTCTTCCCTGGACATTAAACTGGGGAATAGCATGTTTAAGTGCCTGTCCAAAAGGATTGCGAATCAGGAGGTCTGCGACCTCTGCAGGATTGTTACACGCCCAGAGGTCATCCCACGGCAAAGCGCTCAGCTTCCCCAGCGGGTATAGAAGGTGGGAAACAGCCTGTTTTCCAAGGCCAGAGAACAGGGCACGCAAGAGGACCTTGAGGTTTTCCGACTCAAAGCGCGAGAAGAGGGCAAGGACTAGCTCTTGCTCCCTTTTCCCACGCAAGGACCTTGCAACCTTGGCATAGTCCTCCATAAGGGACCGGGCCAGTCGGCGTTCCAGCACCCCTGGATCAGGTACCTCACCTTCAAGGTCTGGAAGCACACGTCCATATGGAGTAGTCGCAAGATATGCCAGAAAGGAAGAAAAATCTCTTGCCTCCAGAAGGAAATGGCGGTCTTGGGCAGTAAGCCGCCTGCTGCGCAGGGCCCTTACTTTTGCGTTTGGATAGGCATATCTGGCTACGGCCAGTATCATAATTGCTGTTTTACGATTCTCGTTTTTGGGACCACGCCTCTCCCAGGGCCTCTGAAATAAAATCTTCGACTATCTGAGCCTTTCTGAGGACCACCCGGTCTTTAAGACCCTGGATGTATCTCTCTGTCTGTGCAATAGTCTCCTGGGCCTGTATCTGACTTCCTTCAAGAATAGGAGCGATCTCCTTCTTTCTTATCTCAGAAAACCGGGTCTCAATCTCAGATTGCAAAGTATCGGCGTCTTGTTTCGCCTTTGCCACCAGGTCCTCTGCCTCCTTTTTTGCACTGTCAACAGTGGCCCTAGCTGCCTCATCACAAGATATTATTTGATCGATCTCCGGTTTCATCAGACCTCTTCAAAAAGATTAATGATCAGTTGCCGGGATGTCAATTTGTAATCAGTTACCGATCCCGGTATTTCCATCCCACCATCTGGTTGCCTCGCCACAGGCCCTTTGGACAAAAATATTTTGAGAAAAAAACGATTTTCCAATATCTCTGGATATAATATGTTAAAAGTCAAATATACACAGGAGTCTATCCCGATTTTTTTGACAAATCTGCACGTATGTCTGATAAGGAAAGATGATCTAAGAAAGGGACTCAAGTTGTAGCCCGTGCATTAAACCTATGAGCCATACTCAATCTCCGGAATCGCCGGGAACGGACGAGCCTCTAACCTTGAGTACAAGGCTTGGTGAGCCCCTGTTTATGCTCCTGGCCGCAGTAGTCTGCGGGCTTGCCGGTGGATTTGGTGCCGTCGGCTTCCGGCAGCTTATCAAGGTCTTTCAGGCCATTTTTTTCGGTGAGGGCAAGGACCTGGTGACACTGGCCATGGGTCTTCCCTGGTACTGGCGTCTTGCAGCACCCATAGTTGGCGGGGTCTTTGTAGGGCCGATGGTATACTTCTTTGCCAGGGAGGCCAAAGGCCACGGCGTGCCAGAGGTAATGGAAGCAGTGTTCGTAAAAGGTGGCATCATCCGCCCCAGGGTCGTAGCGGTAAAGATTTTGGCCTCTGCCCTGTGCATAGGATCAGGTGGATCGGTAGGCCGCGAAGGGCCTATTGTGCAAATCGGCTCGGCACTGGCCTCCTCCATCGGTCAACTGTTCAAGGTATCCACACATCAACTCCGGACCATGGTGGGCTGCGGTGCCGCCGCAGGCATCGCGGCCACCTTCAATGCCCCCATGGCCGGGGCACTATTTGCCGTAGAGATCATACTCGGTGATTTCCGTGTGCCGCGTGTCACCCCCATCGCCATCTCGTCTGTGGTGGCCACAGTGGTCTCGCGTTATTTCTTAGGCGACGCTCCTGCCTTCGTGGTGCCCCCTTACGAGCTTGTAAGCCCCTTTGAGCTCCCCCTTTACATGGTGGTGGGATTGGCCGCCGGCCTAGTGGGAGTGGCCTTTATTGTGATTCTATATGCCGCTGAGGACTTCTTTGATTGGATTCCCTTGCCGGAGTATGTCAAGGCGGCCCTGGGCGGGACGGTGGTCGGGGCTATCGGCATCTGGTTTCCGCAGGTCTTCGGAGTGGGCTACGAGATCATCAATCCCGCCTTGACCGGCTCTATCTCAGTAGGTCTGCTCCTGATCCTGATCTTTGCCAAAATGATGGCCACTACGGTTACCATCGGCTCAGGGGGCTCTGGCGGTATATTTGCCCCGTCGCTCTTTATGGGGGCCATGACCGGGGGGCTGTTGGGCACATTTATTCACCAATTCCTGCCGGACACGACTGCGAGTTCCGGGGCTTACGCCCTGGTGGCTATGGGGGCTGTGGTGGCTGCAGCGACTCGTGCACCGATTACCTCGATTATCATTGTCTTCGAGTTGACAAATGACTACACAATTATCCCTCCGCTCATGGCAGCCTGTGTGGTCAGCACGGTTTTGGCAGGCCTGTTGAAACGGGATACAATCTATACGCTGAAGCTCCGGCGTAGGGGCGTGGACATCTTTCGAGAAGAGGACCCAAATGTACTCAGGACCCTCCACGTTCGAGATACTATGGACCAAAGACCAGAGATAATGCCAGCCTCAACCACCTTTAGGGATGTCCTGGACATCGTCCTCCGTAGCCCTCACAATGCCTTTTTCGTGGTTGACAAAAATCAACAGCTTATGGGTGCGGTTTCGCTTTCCAAGCTCCGCATGTCTATCTTCCAGCATCCGGAATTGCAGGAGACGGTGACTGCTGAGGATCTCATCACCAGCGACCTGCCTGCCGTGACTGGGGATGAGACCCTCGATGTTGTGGCCCAGGTCATGAGCGCCAAGGGGGTGGAGGAGATCCCTGTGGTGGATCGCTCTGATCCTAACAGGCTTTTAGGATCTCTCAGCGAACAGAATGTGATCAAGGCTTACAATCGCGAGATGTCCCGTAGGGACCTGGCCGGTACCATTGCAAGCCTGACTGGCGCACTGGACAAGGTGCATGAGGTGAATATCGGCAACAATTATGTGCTGGCCGAAGTCTTGACGCCCAGGCGATTTGTTGGCAAGACACTGAAGGGGCTGAACGTCCATGTGCGCTATGGTATACAAGTGACTTTTATCCGTACATATGGTGAAGGGCGTG
This sequence comes from Deltaproteobacteria bacterium, assembly GCA_030262715.1. Taxonomy (GTDB): domain Bacteria; phylum Desulfobacterota; class Dissulfuribacteria; order Dissulfuribacterales; family UBA3076; genus UBA3076. Next base: position 3,652 of record JAJSZR010000058.1, on the reverse strand, counting down.
GTCCACAGATAATCGTCCCATCTTCCGACTATCTTATCCGTGAGGGAGATACCCTCGTGGTGGCAGGACAAAAGGAAAAAGTGCATGTGCTGGAGGAACTCTAGACTATGTGTTCAGGGTTCGCAGGTTTCTTTCTCCAACCTTGTTACCCTATGTTTGGCATGAGTGTCCACCTGATAATCCAAGAATCTTTATCCGGATCTGTATCCATACATACAATGCCACCGTTCTGGAATTTGAATACAGGCTTATCAATAGATCCTGTTATAAGGTAGGAAGTCAGCCTCTCCATAAATGGAAGATGACCTACAAGCATGATGTTATCTTCACTGTTTATTTTACCTGCATAGGCTGACACATCGTCCAGCGGCTTCAATCCACTGCTCTCCTGAACACCATTCTCGGGCTTTAAGGCAGATGCAAAGATATCCGCAGTCTGTCGTGCCCTTTTCTTTCCGCTGTGAATAATGCAAGATACGTGGACACCGTATCCTTTGGCGACTTTCGCGATTTGCTCAACCTCTGAGATACCTTCCTCTGAGAGACCCTGTTCGGGGTCTTTATCTTTTGACAGGCTTTTGCCGTGCTGAACCAGAAAAAGTGCCATGAAGTCAGCCCTCCTTTCAATGAATTAGTGGATGATCTCGTTTTTGCCCAAAAAACCAAAACGGAAATGGGGAAAAAGAAAAAACTCCTTTCCTTTTCCCTATTTGTGTTTACGGTAAGCTCAGTTCAAATGGTCATTTCATTAAAGAAATGAACAAGCTCCGCGATATCTTTCTCATCAGGATGTCCCTTGGCTGACGGTGCATCGGCAAGCCAGGGCGGCTGCGGAGATTGGGCAGCGGCTTTCTCTATCATCTCTGCAGAGACTTCACCTTGGCAACTGAATGTCCCTATAATACGTGCTTTGCCAGCCAGCTCCCTTGCAATTTTCATGGCATTTTTGACAAGATCAGAGTCTCTTGCCGAGGCATGGGTAGCAAATAAAAAGACCTCTTTATCACGGATTTTAGGCAAGAATTCCATGGTGGCAGGATCCGGCTTCCCGTCTTTTATCGGGAAACCCACGGCGATAAAACCATAGTCTTCCGGATCTGGCTTATCAGTAATTGATTTTAATTCCTTACGATAACGAATCGTATCATACAATGCTTCAGCTAATTTTAACGTGTTTTTTGTCTTGGTTGAATAGACTACTAATGCTTTCATGATGCTCACTCCTTTAAGACAAAATTAAATACGAAAAATTTTTCTACAATAAAGCCGATCACCTCCCAGGGCTTATTAGAATCGGTATTTTTTACATCTCATATTATCCTGATCATGTCAAATTAGATAGTCGTTTTTTAAACTCGCTCTCCATATCTCTTTATACGGCATATGCAAGAAGGCGCTCTCGATAAGCTCCGAAACGGAGAAATCTTCCTGCCTATCAGTCTATAGGATATCATGGAGAGACTACGCCCTGTTACCTGCCAAAAACGTAAGACTCAGATCCCGGGCTATCTCTTCCTCATACTGCTTGCTTCTAGGAATGACCCGGGGCTTGAACCCCCTTACGATCTCGAGGTACATGAACGTTTACATCGCCCATTCCCTTTAGGGTAAAATTACGACATAGGATCCATTACGATGATTGGGTTCTCCAGGCCTGCGCGAGGGAAGTAAATAGACAAGCTACCAGAGGAAAAAAACATACAAGGCACAGAGGACACAGAGATATAAATTTTCGTTACACAATAATTTAATTTTTGGTTGTAAAATGCAACTTTAAATATTATATTACACCATAATTTAATATATTGATAGGAGGAATAGCATATGCCGACAGCAGTAAAAATTTCTGACGACCTGTTTGCTAAAGCAAAAATACGGTCCAGAGTTTTCAAACGGTCCATTGCCGGGCAAATTGAATACTGGGCCAAGATTGGTGAGATCGTAGAAGAAAACCCGGATCTTCCCTTACATTTCATTCAGGATATTCTTTTTGCTAAAGAGCAGATTAGGGCTGGCGAAGGAAAAACATATGTCTTTGGGGAAGGAAAATGAGAAATAGAATAAAGGAAGTTATTCAGTCTCCTTTATTCGGTAGACAAAAGAAAAAACTACCAAAAGATCAGATAAGGCATCTGGATAAGATTGTTCGCACAATCGTGAGAAATCCAGGAGCTGGAACCATGAAATCAGGTGATTTACAGGGGGTGCGCGTTTACAAGTTTAGAATGGGCGGTATTCAGATTTTGCTGGCCTATGAAGTAGCTGAATATACTCTCTACCTTTACACATTTGGTTCGCATGAAAATTTTTATCGCAAATTAAAAAAATACAGGAACAGGTGACTGACATTTGATAGCCAAGAACGGTCCAAGCCCAGCTTGAGAGGTGCGAGTGAAGCGCAGCGTAATGAGCATCCTTCTCCAAGCTGATGTTCAGCACGGGCGATGGAATTAGGATACTCGAAGTAATGATTCTTCAACATTTTGAGGAACTTGGATGGGTACAAAATATGAGGAAGGGTATAAATAGTCCTCTCCACTCTCATCAATAATACGGATATCTCCCTCTTCAGTAGCGGCTTTATCAATAAGCACACGATAAATTTTATGCCGCTCTAATGATACAGGATAATCTGCATTATTGATACAAACCACAAATTCCGGAAAAGATTGATTTGATTTTATCATGGTTTACTCCAAATACCTTTTACGTTTAACTTCTTTTTTTCCAATACCATGAGCCTCATACCAATGAAGCTCGGCTAATTTGATTTTTCCTGATTTAAGCCGGATATGGGCAATCCCTTTCATTTTCTTCCAGTTCCCAACCCAAGCCCGTAAAATTTTCTCAAACGATTAAGTTCACGAATTCCTGAACCTTTTGCAATCGTCTCTATCTCCGCTATTTCATCAATTATATCAAAATTCACTAATTCAATCCATTATTTCAAATTTACATGTTGAAACATCGTCATTCCAAATATGAGCCGAACGCTGGGCATCAGCCGCGTCCGGAAGGCGTCGGCTGCATGCCCTTGTGTACGCACGGCATGGGCGTGAACTTATCTGCCTGTGCGTATCCGAACGCAGACAGGTGGGGTAAAAGTCCCCTGTATATGAGCCCCGTTCCATCATCTGATGATGGTAACGAAAGTACTAGCCGAAGGCAAGGGCATCATCGCGAGGTGGTGTCCCTGTCTGCCGACAGGCAGGTGAAGGAAGCCGGAGTGCAAAGCTATAAGCTAAGCCTGCTCCGGGCTTGATCCGGGGGACAGAAATAGCATATAAGGCCCAGTCTCCGGGTAAGTTGGCGCTTGCCTGTGCGTGTCCGCACGCAGACAGGTGCAACGCACAGGCAGGCAACATAACAAAGCCCAGTGTTCAAGGAGACCTGCCTGCCGACAGACAGATAGGGTAAATGCTGCGGTTGTGTAGCGAATGTTTACCTTGTTGAATAGGGTTCCTCTCGGGAAATTCAATAGGGTGAACGTCCTTATCCCAAATCATCATAATTATATAGACTCTGCATAATACTCAAATAAGCACGGAAAAGCAGACTTCCGAGCTTCACTTGGAAAAAAGCACACCTTCAAAAAGCGCATGCCCTTTCTCATCTTATCGGCTGTATCAACCCGATATTTAATCAAAAATGC
>JAJSZR010000057.1 GCA_030262715.1 Deltaproteobacteria bacterium | reverse complement strand
AGCCCCATCATTACGGCTTCTGTGAAGGATATGGGATCAATTCTTCCGCGGGTGCTTATGTATCTCATCAATCCTTTCCATGTTTGTGGTGATGGCCATGGGGTTCAGGGCAGGAGTACCCTCAGCTTTTCTAAATCAGTCATTTAAATGCAGGTTCCAAAAGTACCTTCTCCTCGCTCTTAATAGAAGTTAATCTACTTGCAAAAAATGCATTTTTTGCAACTTGGGTTTCGGCATAATATCATATTTGGTGTTTTCCTTATCTAAAATCACTAACATATTGTATACTTCATAATTACGGAGTGCATTTTTGCAAGAAGCTCAGTTGAAAATTACTATTTTGATACGATAAAAAATATACAACTTGCAAAACTCTATTTTATAATACTGCTCGTCGGCGTAAAATGCTAATGTGTTATAAGTACATTCCATTTTTTCGTTTTGCGCGGACAAAATATAGTTTTGCTATGATTCTCCATAGAGGGGATCCGGCTTTACATTAATTTTTTTCAAAAAGGAGGATGTTTATGATTACAAAATTGCGTTTACAAAATTGTTGTTCAAAGATGACAGGGCTAGCAACTTTATTTTTTCTGCTAGCTACCATGTTTCTTTGTACAGGTTTGAAGGGCCATGCTCTAGCCCAGACAAGGATAGTGGTCGTTCCTTTTTATACTGAGGAAGGATCGGAAAAATGGGATTCTCGCCATTACCGTCGCATTTTGAGTTTTATTAATAATCAGCTAGTACGTCATGATTTCGAAGTAGTCAATCGTCGAGGTACTGAACTAAAGGAAGAAGAATACAATCGCTACATGGAGACAGCCCATAAGGACTCAGCTTTGGCATCCTTGGAAATGTGCAAAAAATATGCAACTGATCTGGCCTATATTGTGTGGTTGAAGGTCAAACGGGAACGGACATCGGACGGTTACTGCCGTGCTGAAGTACGTCTTGAGGGTGAGGGCTACGATAGTGCAGGACGTGATCTTGGGGCTGCTGTTTCAAAGAAATTTGTGGTTACAAAGAGGGACTGTGATGACGCTATTGCCGAAGCCGAAAAAGAAGTGGCAGACTTGGTTGGTCGTAAGCTTACAGCATGGCATGGCAGTGGATCAGGAAGGGTTGTTTCTACAGAACCCGTAAGCACTGGAACTCGACATACTGGTAGTGATTCTGAGGGAGAGGGTGGCGTAATCCAACGGCGTGCCGATAAATTGGAAAATTTGATAAATGTACGCTTAGATGGCGCTACAGAGTATGAGTTGACTGAAGTCTTTGGTAAGGTCTTGAATACAGCTAGGGGCATTGCGGAAGCAAAACGCTATCGCTCGCGTATTGAGCCCGACAACCCACAGGCGTCTGTGGTGATATGGAGAGTTCGGATCGAGGACACTGATCCCTTCAGGCTGCAAGCTAATGTTATGAAGATGATCCATGACATCCTGGATTCAGGAGGAGAAATCCATATGAAGGGCGTTACTTACCGATACTCCGCTGCAGAGGTAGACCTTCTTAAAGGTATTCGCTCTGGTGATTCTTCCAGCCGGGAGATCCAATTCGTAATTGACCGCGAGAGGGCGAGAGATCGTGAATTTGAAGGTCGCCATGATCCCTATAAAGCTCGGGAAAGCCATCGAACAAGTCCTGGCTTTGAATAAACGCTAGATTGACAAGAGCGAATTCTCAGTTGTCGGTAAATCTATAAGCTACGTTTTGAGCCTGCAACTGGGAATTTGCTTGTTTTTTAAGACGGAGGAGGTGGACATGAATTCCAAATTTCAGAACGTCCAGCGTAGAAGACAAACTGCAAGAATTATAATCGGCTTGCCGTTGATATTAGCCTCAGTATCCATACTGTTGCTGATGTCGGCCTGTGCAAAGAATCCAACGCCCCTATACGGGGGAGGCGGTGTACTTGGCTCCTGTGCAAATACCCAGACAAGAATTGTAGTTTTGCCTTTCTATACAGAAGAAGGATCTTCTCTGTGGGATTCCCGCCACTACCGCCGTGTCCTCAGTTTTATTGACAACCAGCTAGTAAGGCATGGATTCGAGGTAGTCAATCGCAGAGCCTCAGAATTGAAGGAGGCTGAGTACAATCGCTATATGCAGAAAGCCCAACAGGACTCTGCTTTGGCAGCAGCGGACATGTGCAAAAAGTACTCTACAGACCTTGCTTATATAGTCTGGCTTCATATCAAGCAAGAGCATACGAAAAACGGGCTCTGTAGAGCAAAGGTTCGTCTGGAGGGAGAAGGTTATGACAGCGCCGGACGCGACCTTGGAGCAGCTGTTTCAAAGACCTTTGTTGTTACCCGCAGTGATTGTGATGACGCTATTGCTGAAGCCGAGAAGGAGGTGGCTGATTTGGTTGGGCGCAAGCTTACGGCATGGAGTTGTACTACTTCAGAAAGCATGAACAGCAGTCCGCCATACAGCTCGGGAGGACAGGGTTATTCGGATTCCCATCAATTCGGTAACAATGGTAAGGAACAGGGTGGTGTGCTCCAGCGTCGTGCAGACGCCTTGGAAAATCTGGTCAGTGTACGGCTGGATGGTGCTACAGAATATGAATTGGAAGAAGTGTTTGGCAAGGTGTTAAATACTGCCAGGGGAGTGGTAGAGGCCAAACGTTATCGTTCACGAATTGTCCCTGATAACCCGCAGGCATCCATGGTGATATGGAGAGTGCGGGTAGCTGACACTGAGCCTTTCCGTCTTCAGGTCAATATAATAAAGATGATTAATGATATATTGGATTCAAATGGAAAAATTTATATAAATGGAGTTCATTATCGCTATTCGTTAGCAGAAGTAGATCTCCTAAAGGGAATTCGTTCAGGGGATTGCTCAAGCCGTGAGATCAATTTTATAATCGATCGTGAGCGAGCGCGAGATCGAGAGTTTGAAGGCCGTCACGATCCCTACAAGACCCATCTCTACAATCGTGACGATCAGGGTTTTGAATAAGGGAGTGCCTACCTTTTGTTTTTGATTGTTGTTTTCTTCGTCTGCTTGGGTTGAATCATGTCTACTGCCTGTTCGTGGATTATGCCTGGGGACATACATTCCCTACCTCTATCGGGATACCTTGCCAAATTTATTATCTTGTAAAAGTAGTCAGTTACAGAACATTGTCCGTTCCTAATTAAGGCACCCCAATGGCTTTGCGCAATTATCTAAATTCGCAAAAAATTATCATATCTTGAAGCAAAGGGGTGGGGAATATGAAATTATTGACAACCAGAAAGACATCGGAGATGTGTTAGATGAAAACCGTGACTAAGGACAGGAAAATTAGACCATTGACTCTGTTGACCCAATTGATTTATTGGACTTTTATTTTTTCCTTATTAGGGATGAGACTTGTTGTAAATTCAGAGGCCGCTGTAACTCCGCTGGAAAAAGTTGCTCAAAAAATGGCCGCTCAGCTAAATCAGCAACTTTCCTTAGGTGGGCGAGTGATACAGGTCAGCGAAAACGGCTTTTGGCAGAGACGCACCAGGGTGAAGCTTCCCTTCTCATCAGCTATGCGAGATGTCATGGCTAATGCATTAGCCGGGCATGGTGCAAAAATCTCTTTACAAGAGATAGGAGAGGAACCTCTAATCCTGACCGGAGTCTATGCCAGAGAGGGAGCAAATGTAGCGATTACACTGGAAATTCGCCATATGGGAAGTGAAGCCAGTAAGGCCCTTGCCGTAGTACAGACTAACCTGCGATGGAAGGATGTAGATCCCAATTGGTTCAGGCCGGAATTTAGCCGTATTGCCCGCACTCTTGTATGCCTTTTGGAAGAGCATTATCATGGTGTAGACCCTTTGGCTGTTGAATTGCCCCTTCCAAAACCTGGATTGCCTGGTCAGCCGCCCTTGGTCTTGGGAAGAGATCTAAAAAAACACCTTGAGGAGGCATTGGCTGACACATCATTATTCGAAAGAGCATCTATCCGGACCAGAGACACAATACCTGCAATTCTCATCACCACTTATTCTAATATTGGGAATGACTATCTACTAATCCTTCAGGTACAGGATAGAGAAGGGCAATTGCTTACGGCGGCACAGTTGACAATTTCAGGTAATGATATCCCGCCAGATCTTCTTAAACCTCAGGCCGAAGAGGTGATTAAGGTCGTTGTGGTATATAACGATGATCTGGCGAAAGTCCCTGCCACCACGACAGCTTCTCAGACTCTGCTTGCAAAAATCCAGGAAGGTTTGTCTGCTCACGGCCTACCGGTCAAGATGGCAGGGAAAGAGGCCAGCCCTTATGAGGCTGATATCAAAGTGGAAGTAGCCATTGTTGAGGCAGGTAAGAGCAGGACAAATAATGGCCTTACGGCCTTCCAAGGGACAGCGCAGTTAAGGGTGCTAGAGTTGAATGATGGGCGGGTCCTGGCGACTATTACTCGATCTGATAAACTAACGGGTCCCGGAGGCCGTTCGGATACCTTTTCGCGTTTGGCAGAAAATCTCGGGAACTCTATGAGTGAAGAATTGGTTTCCAGTATTCTAGGACGTTAGCGGCAAGGATTTAATAATTCAGCATGTTAAATCCTTCTCAAAATCCGTTATCATCAGGAAGAAATCAGGTCCTTTTGCTGGATAGAGTTAACAGTGCCTATCGGAACGTTCCCAGACTTAATCTGGGAACGCGCCTAAAAATCAGTCACAGGACAACTTTTCATCAACCAAGCGGCCATTTTCATAGGTTTTGACCACTACGCACCGCCTATTTGATCCATAGCCTGATTGAGGAACTGCCTCTACCTTTTGCCAGCCATCTGATGTCTGCCTTTGGTATGTTACCGGTCGTCCATAGGTCCTAGCCTCACTAGCGGCCCGCTTCGAGATTTCTGCAAAACTCCCACCGGCTACAGCCCCCAAGGCGCCGCCCACTACGGCTCCCCTCCAGGGATTCTTTTTATCTAACAATGCCCCAGCTGTTGTCCCGACAACACCACCTACAGCGGCACCTTCATAATTTGACCGGGTAGGAGCGCATGCCCAGAGGAAACTTGAAAATATTAAGATTGTCAGTATAGCTGTGTACTTGCAGATTTCTTGATTTGCCCTAAACGAAATTTTGAATTCTTTACGTTCTCTTGAGTTATTCATGAAGTCCTCCTTTTTAATCTGATAATCCTCCGTTGTTTGTAGTTGACATAAGAAAGCCCGTCATTGTTTAAGTATCTCAAAGATAGCTTTCCGGCTCCCTATATACAATGCACGGGGCATCCGGCCCTTGCCTTCCACGCTATAGCTGGCGTATAATTCTTCTAAAATGGTATCCATTAACTGGGAAAGGCTGCCAGGATACTGATAATTCAAAACCAGATTTTGATCTTTCAACTCCCACGAGACAATACGTCCCTCGCCACCACCTTCAAGATTGTGCCTGAAGAGTTCCCGGTCACGCTGGTCGGCCTTTTGAATCACAATCTTATAGGTCTGGCCGGTTTGGGTCCTTTTGGCTAAGGCATCTGTTAATTCTACGGCCAAGACTTTTTTGATTTGTTTTTGCGCTAGCTTCTCAGAGGCTACCTTGGCCAGCTTCGGTGGAGACACGAAAATAGGGGTGTTATCAGGCTCATTCCTGATGGTGAGCAATTCTTCGCTGGTAGTGAGATCAATAAGGGTCACCGCCAGCTCAGTAGCATAGCCGGAAGGGCCGCCAACAATAGGGTTAGGTATCTCCTCTTGATAGAGTGTTTCCCTGAATTCATGGGTAGCTGGAGCATGACCTCGTACTATGTTGAATCCCAGGTCCCTGAGCGTCTTGGCAAGCCACCGCTCATACGTTTTGGATGCTTGAATTCGGAAGCGTGGTGACCCCAGTACTTCCAGGTAAAAATCCACGTCTTTTAATAAGCTCGCTGCGCTTACAACAGCCCGTACCCTGACGTGATAGTCTGCACCCCTTTGTTCCTCACTAAGGACCTTATAAGAGGATATATAACCCTCTGCGCGTGTTGCTATTACACTGGCAATGTGTTTGCCCAAACGGCCAGTCCTTCCTTTTATGATCACACCATTTACCTGTTCTACCGCATTACGCAGAGCATGCTGAATAGCCTTTCTCCTCGCTATGGCTTTGCTTTCTCCTTTCAGCGGGGCAAGGCCGTTTACTTCTACGACTTGTTCCCTTAATTTACTGGGGCCAAGCAGCGATGTCTCTTGTCCTGATCCTCCTCTGCTATCTTGTTGACGTTGATCTGGCAACGGACGGTGTACCGAAACAGTGGGCTTGTCTTTCCTAAGTTTATCAATGACCTTGAGCCCTGTTTCTTCAATCAGCAAAACCACAAAGATCTCTTTACCCACGGCACCCTGTCTCCACACTTGGGCCCCTGATACATGTCCCTTGAAACGTTCCGAGACTACAGAACGAAATTTCTTGTAGCTGGCCAAATGACTTTGGCCGTCTTGTTCTCTCTGATATTTGCTGCTTTCCATATTCGATGCCCCTGATACCAGCACCCCATTAATGAACTGGTTAAGCTGCTTAAGTGCCTCCAGACGCGCTTCTTCGTATGCCTGTTCAATTTCCGGCCTACTTCTGGCCAAGGCCACTGATACGATATAATAGCCATGCACGTCGTCACGTCCGGCCCTTGCCCCTCCATGGGCATCTACCAGGTCTCCGATGATGTCAATGAGCGTATCATTCCAGTCATAGACTAGATTGCCTGCTACCTGGTCAGCAGAAGATAGTCCGGCAAGATATAGTAAAGTTGTCAGGATAAGGCACCACAACCGAAATAATGGTTTCAATTGATCCGATATCCTTTTCATATTTAGTATTCCCATTGCTCAGGCATACCAACTGAAACAGCATATATTTCATGGGTATTCAAGTAATCCTGGGAGTTTATTGTCAGCTTTCTTCGGATTTCCTGGGCCAAGGGATCGTCCTTCCAGTGCAATATGCGGCCGGAACCCTTCGTGGCTGCCGGTGTGACCTCTCCAGAGCTTATTGGGACATCTACCCCGTTCATATTGGTATAAAGGACCACAGTCTGCTTCATGGCAAATCCGTCACGAATGCCCTTATTAATGGAGAAGCGGTCATTGTAATAACCGATGATACGCCCGCCGCATGGAAAGTAGTTACCAACGCGGTTTACCAGTACGGCAATGGCCCGGTTTGCAGCCTCCGAATATGCCTCCATAAGCTGTCCTTCATCATATATCTTGAAGCCTCCAATCCATTTGTTACTGAGACTCACGAAGTATTTTTTGGGTTCTGATTTTTCTGTAATGGGGGGGAAGGCATGAACAATTTCCATGGTTCTATAATCGATCAGTTTGGACGATATGCGGATATAAAAAATCGCCTCTTCATATCCTCTCATAGATCGTTTATTACGGCCCAGGATACTGGTTACCTCCAGCAGCCACTCCGGATTGCGGGCGATATTTTGTTCATCGTACACGGTGTTATGCATCACTTGCCAGGCACCTTCTTTTTGCTTCGCCACTGATTGACGCGAATAAACAATAAACCTTTTAGTGCGGCTGATTTCATTTTCCAGAAGGGTATTTAGCGCATGATTGTCCAGAGACCCCGGTTTGGATGGGTCCTCAAAGTTTATCTGCTCAAAATATGCTGCAATACGCACCTTGCGGAAGTAGTTGGTGTCATAATTGTCTGGAAGTTCAATATTTGCATCCGTGGTGTAACCTGATTGATAGCTGGAAACAATGTCTGAAGTACGACTCAAATCAGGCGCACCTGATCGGACATGCGATGAAGGCTGTGGTGGCGCAATTGCCCTTTGAGCCTGGGGAATACACCCACCTAAAATACCAATAAGGGCAGCAACCATACCAATATTGCATATGAATCCTTTGTCGATTTTCCTGGGACTGAACTTCATAAAGGACCTCCTATAATCAATATTCCTGACCAATTTTACCACCTGAGCTTTTTATTTCATTTCACCCGATATTAGCCCTCTATGTATGCCAGTTTGTCATAGAACAACATAAATTGCTATAATATCTATAAATTATACTTCATTCAAAATGGGGAATCTAATTTTTTATTCGAGTCGTTATGCAATTTTTCATGGCATATAATATGGGTTCTCGGGTTTTAACGATGAAGCACATACCTATTAATGCATGCAGCAATGTAAAAACAACTTAAATGAAACATGATCTACTGCGAGGCAAAGTTGCTCATGATCTCATGTTCAATCTTAATCCATTGGAGTGCTTTTATCGTATATTCGAGCTGTTTTTTAGATAGAGCACATCTTTGGTGATTTCGGTAATCGACTGCTTTAATAATTTTTTTAATTATCTGTGCTGGATCATTAATATTATGTCCCCTATTAAGAAGATTTCTACAATTACGCCTCTCATTAAAAAAATGTCCGGTATTCGTTACCTCTGACAGCAAACGGATCGCCTCCTGACTCATTTTGTCATAGATTTCAGCATTCTTTTCGCGAAAGGTCAAAATTGCCTGGCGATCTTCCGGAGGGAGGTTTCGAAATATCTGTTCCTTTTCTTCCGCTGTTTTATTGATGCTCATTTGCTCAAATGTATAGTAAGCTGGACAATTATCTATTTTTTCTACGTAGATGAATAAGAGGTCCCATGTCGTGTTATAGTAATGTGCTATTCGTTCGCGGCATGGATCGATCTCCATGATGCCAGTAGGTTCATAGCCTTCCTCGGGCCTGCTTTCACAGTCCTGATAATAGACGGCCTGCTTCCAATCCGGAATTTCTCGTATATCTTTGGACACGGGAGCGCAGCTTGCCAGCACTATAATTATTGCTACCAAAGCTATGTGTTTAGCCTGTTGTTTCCTCTGATTTCGAACGGTTAAATTCATTTACCCTCCCCTCCACATGAATAATTAGTTTTTGTACTATGGTCTCAAGATCTTGCCAAGATAGACTATTCCAGTTTCCACAATCTTTTATTCTCATGCTCTGTTATGATAGCCAAAGTCAGATTTTCCCTTCAAATAGCCCTTGAAAAAAGAGACAGAATATTTTTGGCAACAATCGACCAAGCTCACCGGCGGCAATGGAGCGCAGCGGAATTGCCGTCCGAGTGCAGCACCTCGTTATGAATTTCTCATTTTTGTGTATCTATTTGTTTTGCCCGAATAAGTATTTCTAAATTGTCTACCATATCAACTTTTCTATAGTAATGTCCACCTAAGCATTCATTATTACTAATAATCTGTTTTTGAGAAGCATATTGGCTCTTTAATCCCCAGTGACATGCTATGACTTCTACATCTTCAGTTCTAATAATTTCCAAACTTAACTCTCGTATTGATCCCTGCCATAACTCACCAGTTTTGAATATATATTGAAATTTTTTTAGCTGTTCACCATTCATTACCCGATATGGCTGTGTATAGCTTATATCAATAATTGCTATCACCAGTCCCCTGGATCTGTAATTATAGAATCTTTGATACCATGTATACCATCTATTAATTCCAATCTGATTAAAAGTTGATAATTTGGGATGACTCACCCATCTAAAATATGCTCCATCAACAAAATCAAGATAATCAAGTTCTGATATTCCTTTTTTATTAGAAATATGAGTTGAACAATTAACTTTGAAATCAACAGGTAATAGAATATTAGCTGGTAATGGCCACGCCCATGAAAATGTCCCTCTATCTCTGGGATTAACTGGAGATGAAGTAATAAAGACAAAATGTGCTCTAACATAAGCTTCTTTTTTGGTCAGCTTAACAGCCACTTTATTTTCTTTTAAAATAATTTTTGATGGGTCATACTCACCAAAACTGTAAAAATTCCCTCTGGGCGAGTTATGGTCAAGAGTTGTGTACGGAGCATGATATCCAATATCAGCAAATACATTTGTTGATACCAAAATGCAAATAATCAACATATTGATGGACAACATTATCTTTCGCCATCTTATCATTTTGTGTCCTTTTGAAGATTTATTTCCAGAATTCCCACTTTTTTGAATTGCAAAAAAAGAGAGTTAAGTACAGGGAAACCAGGTCATCCAAAATATCCTGATTTCTAAAACGTCGCAAAGCTCACAGTGGTCGCGTAAGCAACCATGTAGTTGACCTATAGTCGTGAACTCTTCCTTCCATAGTATTTTCTCAGATAGATTATTGGTATCCGATGCATAGCGGACCTAAAGTCGTATGCAGATCGGCGGCCTATGAGATATAGATCGAATCAAAGTGGGTTTTTTCAACTACAAGACAGACATAATTTGAAATATGTGAAAGCCTGCTCCATTTAATGTCCTGTGTCAATAAAATCGTGTGTACAACCTCTTGGGCTGTGAAAAATTTTATGGTGACTCGAATAAGAAATTAAAGCGTCCAATTTGCGGGCCGTAAAATTTTTTCTGGAGGTTATTATGGAGAGAAAGCAACGAATATTTAAATGCTCTGATGTCAGTATTTGGAGTCAGTTTATTGTCATGTTTTTTATAGTGGGTCTGGTCTTGTGCAGTAGTTTTAGTGCAAGGGCACTGGAGCATACTCAAGTTGTAGTATTGCCTTTTATTATAGAAATAGGTGATCACGGTGAAGATAGTCTGAGGATAGGCGACATAGATAATTTAAAGTGTGATTTAGCTGATATCCTTGCGGGAAAAGGTCTTGAAGTGGCTTATCCCTTTACTCCTGAACTTGACCAGCTGGAGTATCAGGATTTGTGGCATCAATTTACCGATGACTCTGATTTTTTTTGTAAGAAGCTTTATCATAAGTATAAGGATAAGGCTCATTTAGTCTATGTCTTTTCTCTTGAAATAAAAACAGGAGAGACAGAAGATGGGCTGTACAGAGTTAAAGCCCGCCTGATGGGGGATGGATATGATGGATATGATCGCGTCGGCCATGATTTTGATATCAATCTCGCCCGTAGTTGGAGCTTTACTAGAGATCACATGGAAGATGCAATCGCCATCGCTGAAAAAGAGTCGGCTGAACTTGTGTCTGGCAAAATAATAGGCTGGAAAAAAGAGGCAATGAGTGAAGGATATATCCTTAATAAAAGAGCAACAGGTGAGGAAATCCCTTATCATATACGCATATGTCTTCAGGGGGCTACAGGTGACGAATTCATAGAGGCATTCGACGAGATCTTGAGAAGCACGCCAGGTATCAAAAAGATAAGACGTATTCGGTCTCGCTTGAAGCCACGAAACCCGGAACAGAGTGTAGTCTTATGGGAAGTAAAACTGGATGATAATATCGACGCCTTTGACTTGGAATCCAACATAGTACAGACCCTGCGGGATCATCAGGCCATTGATGAGCTGTTTATTAAGTATAATAGTGCCAGCATTCAGAGTCCTTCCCATGTCATCGGAGAGCTGAGCTGGATTCGTCCTGGAGATAGTTCCAGCAAAGAGCTAAGCTTTGTGGTGGACTGGAGTGCAGCGAGAAATTCTCGGTGGTATAGCGACCGCAACGTCTTGCCTCGTTGTGATTTCCGGTATTGGGGCGACAGAGGATTTGACTAAATCGGATAAAAAGTGAGAAAGCATAAGCGTGTGTATTTTTATCCGAAAATAATTATCAATCAAAACCGGTTTTGTTCAAGATATCTGTTTTTGGCTGTTGCCTTGGTGGTCCAGCATCAAGGGGCATGAAACTCTTTTTGTCTTCCAGTGCCCTTTCAAAATACCCTGTTATCTTTTCGGACACCCGTTGTAAAAGTTCTTTTGGGTGGTTCACTTTTTCCTGGTAAGTTTCTATCATCATAGGTTTTAGAGAATATTCTTTTCCGTATCTGTCTGTTACAATAAGGTCGGGGATTCTGGCTTTAAGTGTGACCTTAAAGTGACCATCAGGCGCAAGCTCTTCCTCAATGCTCAGATATAGGTGCCCATTTATTGAATCAATTTCTTCGTCCCCAGATGCAGATAATTCTCGTTTCTTCCACAATGATACCAAATTACCGATCAGTTTCTGAGTTAAGCTGTCCCCTCCAACTAAAACTAGTTTAGCACAAGGTTTAGGTTCAGACCCTTTTTCAGCTTTCCAATTCGCCCTCCACAGTAACACAGCCAATAAAACCAATATAGACAAGAGTATGCAGCTTACAGCTATATGCATATTTGAGCTTGAAGTACTTTGCTTTGCTATCGGACCTTGGGCAGGAGGAACTCCATTACCGGTTTGTTCGATTAGATAGCTGACAGCCTCAGCCACAGAATCTACAGAGACAAGAGTTATATCTTTTATTTCCAGCTTTCGCCTCAGGTCTTCATCAATCTCAGAGCAGTTAGCACGGGGGAAGAAGACCTTGCCGCCTTTTACTAAAAATTTTTCAGCAGCCCTTAACTTAGACCTGATTTCATCAACTTTACCAACCTCACCGTCTCCAAGCCCGCTAATAACCTCTCCGGTTGCAGCTATGTCTTGTTTTATTCCAAGGTGTTTTTGTGCTAATGCTAAAGCAAAGGCCAATCCAGCACTGGAACCTATGATAGGGCGTTTAGCCGTAATTCCACGTAAATCAAATCCGACAGCCAATCCGGAAATGTCAAATCCATGTAACTTGATAGATTGATAGGCTGCCTGAACTCCCCTTTGGGCTGCTTCCAGAATATCAGGAGGTTGGTCTGTTACGAGAAAGGCATCTACTGGTCGGTTGGTACCAGGTAATGGCTGGAAAAATTTGGTTTGAAGAGGGAGAGCATCTTCACTTGCTAGTAATATCCATATCCGATCTGTCATCTTTTTGCTTATACACCGTCATTCTCCACAGCAGAAGAGTCTTTGGCAATAATGACCTCTTCAGGTCCATTTTCACCACTACTGATGTTTCGAATAATTATGCTACAGAATTGTAGATCAAGATCATCAATGTTTTCCAGGACAGTTGCTATCCTTCCTTGATGTATTAGTCCCTTTAATAACGTTTTTCCCTTTGCATCTTTTACTGTGGCCCAACATCTGTCTATTTGTGATCGTTGTTCAGGTTGTACCTCTAAGACAAGAAGACCTTGTCTGTCATCGTCTATTGTTGGCATTAGGGCCAGGGTGTAACGTCCAGAGGCACTGACCATACGTACTGGATAGCGCTTTGGTGTTGCAGCTGCTTCAGCTAGGCAGTAATCAATATCATTACCTTTTTCTGGCGATAGTGGTGAAACTATTTGTTCTGAGAAATTTTTTCTCATGGCATTCTTCCATCGGGCAAGGCAATCAGGACAGAGAGAAAGATGATGTTTTTCCTGTGAGCTAGCCTTTTTCATGGCACCAGGCTTGGCCAACCGGGTAATGACATCATCGGCCAGATGTTCAGTTTCCATGTTAGCTTCAAATAGTTCCTGCCAAATCTTAAGAGCAAATTCCAAAGAGATATTTCCAAGAGATTCTTTGGATTGGCATTTTAGCCTATATTTATTAAATCCGTACTGATCTTTACCCGAAGGCATTATATTCCTCCAGTTTACAGCCCATCTTCTCAAGGCATTTTCTCATCTTGTCAGTGGCTTTAACCTGCTGTCGCCGCACCCATTCGATGGAATGACCATAAAGTTTGGCCAGTTCCCGCAAGGTTGTCTTATATAGGATTCTAGAGAGCAATATATGACGGGAATCTGGATCCAGACTGGTCTCTAGACAATAATTTACCGCCTTGTGCAATTCTTTGGCTAACTCCTTTTTCAGACACGCTTTTTCCGGAGTTTGACTACCGCCAGGATAAACAAGCTGAAAGGGTTCTTTGTTGTCCCGGTCTTCACGATTAACGTCGATACTCAAAACTTGTGGAATCATCTGGCGGATAGTATCTACTTTTTTAGGTGTCCAACCAAGAAATTTAGCCAAGGCCGAGGTGTTAACACTTCTATCTTTTTTTAATAATGTACTCTCAGCTTTCTGTAATTTTTGTACTTCCTTCCACTTTTTTTGTGGGACACGTATCAATGGAAGATTTCGGATCCAATCCATTATCGCGCCATACACCCTTGGTTCAGCGAAAAGAACAAATGGAACATCGGCACTTTCATCATAGCTCTGTCTTGCCTGTAAAAGGCCGATCAAACCCTGGTGTATCAAGTCCTCTAGTGATACTGTCCCCTGCATATAGTGAGACAGATATCGACTATAGCAACGCTGGGCAATCCGATAGAGCATACGCTGTTCTTCAATATCTAATCCTTTTACTCCCAGCGCCTTTATATTCATTTAATTTAAAATCGAGTCTTTTGGTCAGTTTTTCTCAGGTTTATTGCCCTTGATCCCTTTAATATAACACTCCTAAATAATATATTAAGTTGGGAGAAAGAACAAAATTTAATCGGTTATTGTTCGTGATGGGTGTGATCGTGTCCGTGGTGATGGCCATGGGGTTCAGGGCTCTCAATGGGACCTCCGGCCAAGTCCAGGGCGTGTTGCAATTCCTTAGTAACCTGTTCAGAGGCGCCAATCGCATTTTTGAGTGCTTCTTTTACCTGGATATTGTCTGGATCTTTACATAACTTAGCCCATCTGTCGAACTCGGCTATATGTTCCTGGTTGTGGTTAATCCAGTGGGGCAGGAGTACCCTCAGCTTTTCTAAATCAGTCATTTAAATGCAGGTTCCTTTCAGCATAGATATTTCCAGATTAAGACGTGTTATTATCGTAAGCGTTCACGGAACGTTGAAATTAGAAATTGGAAATTTGGCCTTCATGCTTTTGTACTGTTTCAGATGATCGTATTATCTGATAGCCTACGGTGTTCTGAACCTTTTTGTTCCACTTACCCAAATTTCTACTTTCCAATTTCAAGTTTCAAGCCGTGAACGGCTACATATTATTTTAAACTATTATTAATTGAAAGGGAACTACTCTTGAGGCTCCAATATGATCCTGTTCTTTAATAGATCAATGCTGGAAATACGGGCAGGGATGATTTTAGGGGCATCAAATAATCCCTGTATTCTGACCCCTTCAGGACAATGTTCTACCAGGATGGTGTCACGTAATATCTCTTCTTCTGTATTACCTTTTTTTAGATAG
>JAJSZR010000056.1 GCA_030262715.1 Deltaproteobacteria bacterium | reverse complement strand
CTAAGGTTGTATTTTTGTTTTTTCCTGATCAGGACCCCAGTGAAATAGATTCACTTTGTAAACAGTGCTTCGCAATTTCACAGGGCAGGCGGATGATCATGAAAAACGCAATGCCCTGCGGGCAGATCACTCCTTCAGTCTGTTGACCATTCGTTTTATGCCGTCCTTCATCAAGTGTACATTCCAGTTCAGAAGGAAGCCGAGACTAAGATTGGTCAGTTTAAGATAAGTTAAGAGCTGCGCTTCATGCGTAATGGGGGACATTGGTAACAAAAGTAACTTAAAGACTCTTTTGCCATATTCCCTCGCACTTGCCATAATTCTTGTCAGAATGCACCCTGAGAGGGAATTCTCAAATGACAAAGTATTTAGAATCGGGGACAAGCAAAATATGCATATGATAACGGGGAGGGGCTTGCTAAAGTCTGCCCGTTACCCACTTACCTTATAGGGCAATAGGAACTGTTCGCATCCTAGGGCTTCAAGTTCCGGGTCCTTGTGAACAAGTATCGCCCCCTCAAGAATGGAACAGGCTGCAATCCATGCATCGGCAAGCGACAAGGGATGGTTGGCTTTTATTTCCGCTGCCTTTCTGAGCAGTTTTTCGTCCTCGTGCCGAACGGCCAACGGCAGGGCAAGACATTGCGCATAGGCGAGCTTTCCGGCTGCTTCACCCTCGTCTTTCCAGACCCGGTACAGGAGTTCCATGGGGGTCATGAAACAGACCACACAAAGGGCCTTGCGGCGTTGGGCCAGGCGGAAAATTTTCGCCACTTGGTCGGCACCGGCCTCGTCGTCCCTGAGGGCCAGAAGGGCTGAGGTGTCAAGGACATACCGTTTCATTCCCGTTCCCGATCACGCCTACGTTCCGCAAGGAGCCTCGCCACCGCCCCACCCCTGCCAGACCCCCGGAAGGCGACGACGGGATCGGTATCTACCGGCATCACCCTGATGGTGTCGTCATCAATAATCCACTCCAGCCGTTTCGACGGCCCCAGACCGAACTTTTTCCTGATCGGCGCCGGGATTACGGTCTGGCCTCGCACGGTAATAGTGCTGCGCATGACAATTCTCCAAAGAATTACTTTTTATTTGATTTAATAATTCATTATACCTCGACTACCGCAACCGAGTCAAGCCTCGGCGTAATGGAGGACCTAATGGGTAACTGTGATGGGGGGGGGACGTTGCCAATTTAAACAACATTATCTTACAGACACCACCTTTGCGGGGGCTTCTGAGCTCAAATTCCGGAGTTTTTTCCAAAACATCTTATGAACCTGAACCGCAAAGGCGCAAAGGACGCTAAGGTTGTATTTTCAGGGTATAAGAAGTCAATTGTGAGCGCCGCCACCCGGCGGTCACAATGTCTTTCTTAGCGTGCTTCGCGTCTTGAGCGCAGCGGGCGGTTGAGTTGTAGGGGTTTATATTTTTTAACCGCTAAGGCGCGAAGGACGCTAAGTTGTATTTTGTTTTTTCAGATCGGAACGGACGATCAGAAAAAGTAACATGTCCTGCGGGCAGGCTATCTGTTCAGGTTGTTTACCATGCGTTTTATGCCGTCCTTCATCAATGGTACATTCCAGTTCAGCAAATAGCCCAGGTTCAACTTGGTCAGCTTGAGGTAGGTCAAAAGTTGGGCCTGGTGAATCGGAAGGAGCTTTTCAACGGTTTTGTTTTCTATGATTACAGTTTGTTGGATCATCATATCAATTCGAAAGCCCAGATCGATACTTACCTCGTCATATTTCACAGGTATGGGCACCTCACAGGCAACGGTTAACCCCACTTTTTCCAGTTCGTAGGCCAAGCATTTCTGATATACGGATTCAAGAAGGCCTGGTCCCAATGTCTTGTGAACTTTAATGGCGGAATGTACGATATTTCTTCCGATTGTTTCGATGTCTTTCATCTATTTTGTTTTGGAACCGCGAAGTCGCAAAGACGCAAAGGTTTTATTTTTAGTGTGCAAGCCAATTGTGACCGCCGCCACCCGGCGGTCACAATGTCTTTCTTGGCGTGCTTTGCGTCTTGAGCGCAGCGGGCGGTTGAGTTGTGGGGGTTTATATTTTTTAACCGCGAAGGCGCGAAGGACGCCAAATGATCTAAGGTCTGAGGGATATTATGAACATACGGATTCCTGTTTTTCAGCTCAAGCTTATCGTCTTCCTGGATCTCCTTCATAAGCCAGTAGAGGAGGCCGTATTCCGCTCGGGTGCCGGTGACAATGCAAACTTTTCGCTTCATTTTACTTTTTCTTAATCGTGTGTTTAAATTTCAAAACCGCAAAATTAATCTCAATTGTAGTTTCGCTTTCACTTGCTACCAAATCATCATCTAATATTTCGGCTATTATCTTCCCACTTTTTTTCATAAGATTCTGTTGCTTAGGTTTTTCTTGAGTTGTTGATAATTCCTTTATTGTCCTTGTAAGTCTTTTTATTTTTGCAAAAGTTTCTATAATTGCAATCGTAGTTTGAGTGGCAACTTTACTTTTCAGAATTGTTGCTAACATATACAAGCCTTTTTCAGTAAAGGCTTTGGGGATCTTTACCTTTCCGCCCTTCTTTGAAGTCGAAAATTTCGACTTCAATAGATCCCATTCATTTTTACTCAGTTCAACAATATATCCATAAGGAAATTTATCAGGATTATTTCTCACCGCTTCATTAATTCTTTTCGTCTCTACTTCATAAAGTTCAGCGACATCACTATCCAAAAGAACCTTCTGCCCCTGAATTTCTACGATTTTATTTTGTACATCTTCGATCTTTATTACACCCATAACATAACCTTCTATATTAACTCATCTTCAACATATTTTTTCTGCGCATGCTTCCCCAATATTTCATCCCACCTCATGATAGGGGACGTACCCTAGATAAATAGCCCTGCGGGATTTAAACAGGGCAGGCGCAGAACCACACGGACAAAAGACTTTATCCACATTCGGACACGACAGCGGATTATAATGCTACCTCAAAATCCGATCTTCCTTTTCGGCTTTTCCTCAACCTTCAGCAACTCCCGGAGCTTCACAAAGGCGCGGACCACATATATGCTTGCCTCCAGGCCCGCCGGAGCAGGGAGCGGAGGCCCTCACAACACACAAAAACAGGGCGGGCTACCGCCATTTGGGTGAAAACCACACCAGACTTACTAACAAGATTCATGTTTTTAACCGCAGACGCACGCAGACTTACACAGACAAATATCTGGCCGACTTGGCCAGATATTAACTGTCATGCCCTTCGGGCAACCGGCTATACTGCCCATAAGAAAAAACAAGTATCCTTTCGCGAAGCGAACGTATCTGCGTGAGTCCGCGGTTAATTTCTTCACCAGTAGTAAATGGGGTGAATTCAGGCTGGAGATTGCTTCACATCTCCACATGGCGGATCGCTTCTGCCATTCTAGTTTCCAATGTGTTTATTATTGTTCTTCTTAGATGCTCCACGCGCCTTAATGTGTAATGGCTCAAAGAATTCTGTTTCAGGTCCTTTAATAGCACCAGGCTCCCGAAATTTGCATTCTCCGCACCAGACAGAGGCAATTCGAGTCTAAAGAGAAAACACCTGGGTGTGTCTTCTTTCCCATTAAATGGCCCGCGAGCCCAGTCCCATGCAGGGGGTTCCTCCCGCGTGCTCACACTTGCCCGGTGGGCGGGTGTTTTTCTGCGCTCCAATGGATTCCGGATACTGCTTATTTCCAGTTGCCCTGTCGATCCTTTATTTTTTGCCCCGTTATTCAAATAAAAAGCAGCATAATCAAACTCAAGCACTTCCAGAGCGCGAATAATATTTTGCCTCAGTTCTTCAAAGCTCTTGGACTTCCCTATCTCGAACTGAAGGCTTAAGAAGCTTCGCCGATCATGGCTTATGCCTGCCTCATCAGCTATATCCTTAAACCAACCATTTATTTTATCATGAGTAATATATTCAAAATACCCGAGCCTTTTAACGGATATGACCGACCCTGCGCCCAGGACTATGAGAAAAAAACCTGCCTGTTCGTCCCGAAAATTGACCGTGATTACGGCAAGCAAGCATAAGAACAGAGAGATCCCATAAATGGTCAAAACCGTATTTTTTGTAGATAATCCCATTGAAACAAGTTTGTGGTGAATGTGGTCTTTGTCAGGCCAGAACATATGCTTGCCAAGAACAAAGCGGCGGACAGGAGAAAGGATTGCATCGAAAACCGGCAGGCCCAAGCCCAATAAGGGGATCATCATGGCCGCCCCTGCCTGGCACTTCACAGACCCCATGACCGAGAGGCCGGCAATAGTATAGCCCAGGAAATAGCTTCCGCCGTCCCCCATGAATATGGAAGCAGGGTTGAAGTTATATCGCAGGAAGCCAAGAATAGCTCCGGAAAAGGCACCAAGCAGCATGGCCATGAGGTATTCGCCCTTTAAGACTGAGAGGATTATTAATACAACAGAGGTAAAAAAAGTGACCCCGGCAGCAAGGCCGTCAAGGCCGTCAATGAGATTTACTGCATTGATAAAGAGGACAAACCAGAAGACGGTGACAGAATAACTCAGAATGCCCGGCTGAAAACTTATGTCAAAGCCGAATAAAGACTCAATGCGGAGCCCGCCCCAGAACGCAAAACTGGCGCCAATGATCTGGAAAATGAATTTAATTTTGGGACCAAGGCGGTGAAAGTCGTCAAAAAACCCTACTCCGAAGATTATCAGGGCCCCGAGCAGGAAGAAGCCTGTTTCCCTGTCCAGAATAAGCTTATTGGTGACATCGGTCGTGATTAAGGCGCTGAGAGCCAATGCAAAAAGGAAGGCCACTATCATGGCCAGACCACCACTCCTGGGAACAGGCCTGGTGTGCACCTTGCGGGCAATAGGTATGTCCAGGGCACCAAACCTCTCTCCGAGTACGCCTGCCAGAGGTGTAATTGCCAGAGAGATGATCAGCGCAATAATGAAAACAGAAAGGATCGTGGTCATATATTAAAAGTCAAATAACCCTTGTTTTGGGCATTGTGAGATTGTTTCTTTTTAAGATTATCGGCACTGCTTTAGAAAGTTATAAGCCCTGGGTCAGTTTTTTTGCAATCCGCAAAAAAATTGACCAATGAGCCTCTTGCAAAATCTCGGCTTTGGAGAGTTAATGATTGTTCCTAATTTTCTCATTATTTACATAGGAATATGAACTAGGGGACTGTTTCTAAATGAACTTGACAGGTGGAATAATTGGGAAAGGGGGGCGTTGGGGGTTTGGGGGACGGATGATCTGGTGAATGGCAAAGCTATCCGCAGATTACCCCGATGAAATAGAAAAATAAAAGGCCCTGGAGCAATAGAAAGCTGAAAACATTGCACTGGGTAAACATTTCATAGGGCAGGCGCAGATTGACGCAAAAAAAACATGAATTAGCCACAGACCCACACAGACAGAACAAGAAATAAGAGATTTAGCCACCCCGGTTGAACACCCTAAAGGGACCCGGTTCAACGGGGCAGGGATTACGCAGACGGATACAGGCCGACACGGACTTTTTGCCTTTCTTGCTGTCAAAGGTCATGACGTTCATCTCTGTACACGAAAGCTCGTACGTCAGTAGCAAAAGAGTGTCGAATAGCTTGACCCTGATGCTCATTTGAGACATAATTTAAATAGATATTAAGGGTGATCGCCGGTGGCATATTTATGGAAAGGTGAAAAGTATGCAAGCAGTAAGAGAACGAATCAAAAACAAAGGAATGGTTCAGATTCCAATGGAAATCATGCAAAAACTCCGTCTGTCTGAAGGGGATGAGATTGCTTTGCGGATCGAAGCATCAAGGCTCGTGATCGACCCTGTGACAGCGCGAAGACGAATGCGGTTGAGAACTGAAATTGTGGACGAGTTAGTAGAACGTGAAGAATTCTTTGAGCCCGAGCTAACATGATCGGAATCCCGTCTCACAGCCAAGTGTTTCTGGACACAAACATCCTTCTATACGCAGTGACTGACCATCCTCTATTCGGTCAATGGTGTAATACGCTGCTGGATCGCATCCATCGCAGAGATGTGACAGGCCATGTCTCTGCCATTGTGATCTAGGGGACGTCCTTGATTTCTTTGACTTATTCCCGCTCTTGTTCTTTAGTACGGATTACAGCAGATACAGATCCGCCACCTCGGTTACAGCCGATGATGTTTGGTAACCCATTAATATCACATAAAAAATTTAGCGGTACCAACGACCGGTCATTACCAAAATGGTAGTAACTTGCGGGGAGGCAATTACTTTTATATTTTTTAGTCTCTTGAGTACAATCCTGTTAATACTGCTTCTGCCAGAGTACGACCCTTCATCAAATTCTCTAACTCAGCTTTTTTTGTTCTTTCATCAACTTCGAGAACTCTATCTAGAGCAAATAACTTGAATTCATATCTATGTATGGCCGAATCAGGACAAGGTCCTTTATAACTACGGTTCCCAAAATCATTTGTTCCCTGTATGCTTCCCTGAGGAATAGTATTTTCTTTTATTTCTCTTGTATCCGGTGAGATATTAAAGATAATCCAGTGAACCATTACTCTTATTGGAGAGTCGCGGTCTTCTAATGTCATAGCAAAACTCTTTGTCTCTTCCGGCACATCTTCTATTATGAATTTTGGATTATTGCTACCGGCATCGCATGTATATTCCGCAGGCATAAACCCATTATTTTCAAAAACACTCTTTAATTTCACTTAGTTACCTCCTTTTCCTTTCAAGCACAAACCAGTCCTTTTACAATTGCTTTACTTTATAATATGTTATTTCGACACCGCTGCCTAGTCAAGCTCTTTGGTGCTTATCCCAATGAAAGATGCTGGTTAATCCAGTCTCTCCTGAATTTATAGAATTTCAGAAAGCCATTTTTGTAAGCGTTCACGGAACGTTGAAATTAGAAATTGGAAATTCGGCCTTCATGCTTTTGTACTGTTTTATTCCACTCATAGACTCGTTTCATCTCTCCCAAATTTCTACTTTCCAATTTCAAGTTTCAAGCCGTGAACGGCTACCTATTTTTTTTATTCAAAAGGATTTTTCAAAAAAATGGTCTGCTCCCTACTGGGACCCACTGAAATCAGCATTATGGGTATCTCAGCCATATCCTCTAAGGTCTTGAGATAGTCCCTGGCCTCTTCAGGTAAATCATCAAAGGATCTCATCTGGCTGAGATCCTCCTTCCAGCCGGAAAGTGTCCTATAAACCGGCCTTATTGACTCGACTTCCCGAATATTGGCAGGCATACAAGTATGTCTGGTTCCTGAAAT
This sequence comes from Deltaproteobacteria bacterium, assembly GCA_030262715.1. GTDB lineage: Bacteria > Desulfobacterota > Dissulfuribacteria > Dissulfuribacterales > UBA3076 > UBA3076. The sequence goes on along the minus strand of JAJSZR010000056.1, from coordinate 7,784 downwards.
ATCGTATTCAGTGCAGATATTGAGTTGACCAAGGCCACTTAACACATCAAGCTTTGTAATAGCCAGACCATCCAGTCCATTGATCCTGACCGCATCTCTCAATACCACACCGTCAAGCCATCCACAGCGACGGCGCCTGCCTGTGGTTGAGCCGAACTCGGCTCCCTTTTCCTGTAAATAGTCTCCAACCGCATCCTCCAGTTCTGTGGGGAAAGGGCCGCCACCTACCCTTGTGGTATAGGCCTTACAAATTCCAAGCACCTTATCGATCTTGCTGGGACCTATTCCTGCCCCACAGCAGGCCGCCCCGGCCACGGTATTTGAGGATGTGACAAAGGGATAAGTCCCATGATCTATGTCCAACTGGGTGCCCTGAGCACCCTCAAACAGCACGTTCTTCCCACTATGCAGCGCATCATCTATCAATACAGAGACATTGTCTATAAAAGGGGCGAGACACTCAGCATAGTCCTGAAACTCACTATAAATGGCCTCAGGATCAAGGGGATCGGCATTCAGCAACTTAGTCAGATAAAAGTTCTTTTCTTTTACGTTATCTTCGAGTTTTTCTCTAAAGAGCACAGGGTCAAGAAGATCGGCTACCTTGATTCCATTTCTGACTATCTTATCATCGTAGCATGGCCCTATACCCCGTCCTGTGGTCCCGAGTTTTTTCCCCTCGGCCTTGGCTGCCTCTCTGGCATGATCCAGGGCCTTATGGTATGGCATTATTAGATGTGCGTTTGGGCTGAGCCTCAATCTATCGGCGGTTACAGGCCTATTCCTCGAGGCAAGCCCCTCAAGTTCCTGAATAAAGATTGACGGATCGATTACAATTCCATTCCCAATCAGACAGAGCTTGTCATCATTTAGAATTCCAGAAGGGATCAGGTGAAAAATAAATTTTTCGCCGTCCACTACCAGGGTGTGGCCAGCATTATTACCGCCCTGGAAACGCACTATGACGTCGGCATACTCTGTCAAGAGGTCTACTATCTTCCCTTTGCCTTCGTCACCCCACTGCGTTCCCACTACTACCAGCGTTGACATAAAAAAGCCCTCCCCTCTTCACTTCTGCAGCCATTGAGGATACTTAGATCGTTCAAAAAAGTCAAACAAACGAGCCTCTTGAAAAACTCTGTCTTTTGTCCGATGGCTGCGTTGCTCGTCGTCAAAAATGCTCACGTACCCAAAGTACGCTCCGCGTTTTTTCCTCCTCGCGCCTTGCCCTCAAACAAAATCCATGAGTTTTTCAAGAGGCTCAAACTGCCCTTGATATTTACCGTGAAAAAATAGCTTATAGATGATAGCTTATTGAGGAAACAGATATTCAGCAACCACGAATCACAAGCCATGAACTTCGAACTACGAACTACGAACAAAAAAGCCAGTTCGCCACTATTCCTGATAGATGGCAGCTCGTATCTCTACAGGGCCTACTTTGCAATACGTCAGCCCCTGACCACCCACGATGGGTTTCCTACCAAGGTAATCTACGGCCTTACAAATATGCTCTGGAAGGTGCTAAAAGAAAAAGACCCTGAATATGTGGCCATTGTGTGGGACGCTAAAGGCCCTACCTTCAGACACGACCTCTATGCCGATTACAAGGCAAATAGGCCTGCTATGCCTGATGATATGAGCGTTCAGATCCCATATGTGAGGGAAATTGTAAATGCCCTGGGGCTCAAACAGCTTGAGAAAAATGGCTACGAGGCAGACGATATAATTGCCACACTGGCACGGCGCCTCACTGATCAGACCATTATGATTGTTTCCAGCGACAAAGACCTCCTTCAGTTAATCGGACCACAAGTCAGCATATGGGACTCGATGAAGGACGAAGTTACAGATCTTGATGCCTTCCACCAAAGATTCGGCGTTGAACCGCTTCAATTCCTGGAGGTAATGACACTGACCGGTGACACCTCAGACAATATCCCCGGCGTGCCCGGAATTGGCCTAAAGACCGCTTTAAAACTCATAAAGAGCTATGGCTCAGTGGATAACCTAATCAAGCGCCTAGATAAACTCCCCAAGGGGAAATTGAAAGAGCGGCTTGAAACCCATAAGGACCGCCTGAACCTTTGGCGCAGGCTCGTGAGCCTTGCAGACGATATAACCGTCCCCCTTGACATTAACGCATTTCGCAGAAACCCGCCTGACCAGCGAAAACTGAGGCAACTCTTCCAACAATTCAATCTTACCCGCTTTTTAGACCAGATGGTGCCGGAACAGACCATCTCATTTGAGGAATATGAGCTGGTACAATCCCTGACGGATCTTGCTCGCTGGACAGAGATGGCACGAAAGGCCTCAAGAATAGTCATCGATACAGAGACCACGAGCGAATTTCCAATGAAGGCAAAGCTTGTCGGGATCTCTCTCTGCATTACACCACCAAAGGCCGCTTACATCCCTATCGGACACGAGAGCCAGGAGGCCCAGCTCAATTTGTCTCAGGTGGCCAAGTCCCTCGGACCCATATTTTCAGACCGGAAAATCGAAAAGATCGGGCAGAACATAAAATATGACCTGATTGTCCTTGCCAACCATGGAATGGAGCTGGAGGGAATATCCGGGGACACAATGGTGGCCTCTTACCTCCTTGACCCCTCGAAGCGCCGCCACAACCTCGCTGAGATAGCACAAGAGGTGTTGGGCCACCACATGATATCTTTCAGAGAGGTAACCGAGACACAGAAAAGGGTCCGGAACTTTGCCTGTGTGCCATTACCGCTTGCCAGGGATTACTCTTGCGAAGACGTACACGTAACCTCTCTTGCTCAAAAGGCCCTGTGGAAAAGATTGAAAGAAAGCAGTCTGTGGGAACTGTTTGAGCAGGTTGAAGTACCATTAATACGGATACTAGCTCGAATGGAGATGTCCGGAATTCTTGTTGATAGAGAAGGACTTGACGCGCTGTCAACGGAATTTTCTCAAAGGCTCTCTGAGCTGGATGAAAAAATTATCGAGCTTGCTGGAGAACCGTTCAACATAAACTCTACGAAACAACTGGCAGAAATATTATTTGTAAAACTCAAGCTTCCTCAGAAAAAAAAGACCCGCAAGAAGACCGGGTACTCCACAGACGTAGAGGTGCTCAAGGAACTTGCCAAGTTTCACGAGCTTCCGCAACAACTCCTTGCCTATAGAAACCTGTCAAAGCTCAAGTCTACTTATGTGGACGGGTTAAAGAGGATGGTCAATCCTGATACAGGGCGGGTCCACACATCCTTTAACCAGACTGTCACATCCACCGGCAGGCTCTCATCCAGTGATCCTAATCTCCAGAATATTCCTGTCAGGACAGAAGAAGGCAGGAGAATCAGGGCGCTCTTTATTCCTGCTCCAGGGAACCTCCTCTTGTCCGCGGATTACTCCCAGATAGACCTGAGAGTCCTTGCCCACTACTCCGGGGATGAAGCCTTGGTAAATGCCTTCAAGAATGATGAAGACATTCACCGTCTTACCGCAGCAGAGGTCTTTAGCGTATTCCCTGAGCTGGTTACCCCGGACATGCGCAGAGCGGCCAAGACCGTCAACTTCGGAATAATATACGGAATAAGCGCCTATGGTCTGGCAAAGGAACTAGGCATAGAAAATAAACAGGCAAAGGAGTTTATCGACCGCTACTTTGCGAAATATCCCGGGGTAAAACGCTATATGAAAGAAATTGTAGAAAAGGCCAGGGAACAAGGGTACGTTACCACACTCCTTGGACGCAGGCGCTATATCCCTGACCTTAGAAGCAGGGTCCGGACTGTAAGGGAATTCGCCGAGAGAACCGCTATTAACACGCCCATTCAGGGCACTGCAGCAGATATAATTAAGCTGGCCATGATAGAAGTTGACTCAAATATCCAGGCAGAAAAAACACCCTGCAGGATGTTGCTCCAGGTACATGACGAACTGATAATCGAGGTGCCTGAGAAAAAAATAAAAAGTGTTGCCACGATGGTGAAAGAGACCATGGAAAAGGTAATGGATCTTGCCGTGCCCATGAAGGTAGATATTGGCTGGGGAGTCAATTGGGCCGAGCTTGAGAGTAAATAGTTTGGATCTGTGCGGTTAAAAAACTATTCAAAATCAATCACGAAAACACGAAGGTACGAAAACACGAAACAAGACATAGAAATTAAATTAGCCGCCTTCGGGCGGACTTAGAAAATGGAAATTTCTATACTATCAAGTTGCTGATATTCTTTTCGTGTTTTCGGTATTTCGTGCTTTCGTGATAATTCTTTTCTTTTTCGTTTATTGCACAATCTAACGTGTAACCGCGTGGCGAGCTTAGAAAAAATAGCGGACTCGCAACTCCAGCTTGTTGCTGTTCATTTTCTCACCATACTCGGTGGATGTTCCGCCATTAAGATACGAAAAACGCAATCGTAATTCCCAGTTCGTAAATCCTGTATAGACCATCTCCGGGCTTATGGAGTAACTCTTGTCATCAAGGTTGATAATTGTGAAAAGGCCGGGTGAAAAGTACAGAATATCAAAGGGTTCCTTCTGGGTAAATCTTGCATAAAGATAATTGCGACCAGGTTGCGGCTTGCCATAGCCTCGCAGACTCATGTCTCTTGCCCTTTCAAGAAGCACATCACTGCTTGAGGCAAGAAACTGGTTTTCGCCATCTGAAATAAGTTGAAAAAAACGTTCCATCTCTTCTTCAGTGTACCCGGCATCATTGTGGTAATATTCAATAATGCCGGTTATATCATTTTCCCATAAATAGCGGAGACCAAGGAGATAGGAGAGCGCCGCAGTTTCCTGGATCAGGGCGGAGCCATCATCCTGAAGGATTACTCTCCTCTGGCCGGGAACATAGCTAAGCTCCCCATGAATTTCAAAATTCGGCGCCAGGTTTCTGGAAAAATCCAGGCCATAACGGGTGGAACGACTGTCACCTGTGTACAAGATCAGGTCGATGTCCGTATCCCGATACAGGAGATAAAGCTTGGCTGCCAGATTCACATTGTTTATCTCACCAAAATCTTCATTGACTCCCTGCCACACCGGCAGAATCACTATGGTAAGAGCAGCAGTCTGCAATGGTCCTGAAAAGCTCTTTATAAGATCGGCTTCAGTTGTTATGTAGCCCTCCAGCGCCTCTTCCGGATCATTGGGGTCTTTGGGACGGTTGATAAAGCCGGCTGGATTCCACGCATATCCCTTGCCCCACCTGTATGATTTTTTGCCCACACCCGCAGTAAAAATAGGCGCTGGTTTGATGCTGATATAGGCCTCATAGACATCTGCCTTGTCAACCCAGCTAAGATTATCCTGCTGAGCAAAAGCATTGAGAAGCCAATTGAGACTAATTATTTTTTTGCTATAGTAACCGCCAATCTGCAGCCCGCCGAAGAAGCGATCAAGTGTCGATCGAGGCTGATCTGAAAGATTTAGCCGAGCAAAAGCAGAACCCTGATTAATATCCATGTGTTCCCACTTGAACTCTGCATAGCCTCCCATTTCCAGGGCCTTTTTTTCAAACTCCTCCAGTTCAAAACTGAGTTCGTCATCTGCGTATAGAAGAGCAGGAGAGAAAAGGAGCAAACTAAGCAGAAAGCCGGCAAGATAGGAGCCGGTGCTATCGCAATTCATCAACCTTGGACAGGTAATTGAGGGTAAACACTTCGTCCGGCAGTTCCTTTTTCTTGACTTTGGCAAAGAGCATTACAGACCGATAGCCCCTGTGGAGCGGGCTGTCCGTCTCAAGCATTGACGGCCTGATAAGGCCTTGGCCGAAATCCTTGATTTTCGTATAGTGCAGGGTCTTGATCAGCATGCCGCTGATGGCATAACATTCAATGGTGGTCGGCAAAAATGTCTTTTTATCCACCTTCATCTTCAAGTGGTTATAGGCAACTGAGGGGGACTTGGCCTTCAGGTCAAGCAGGTAGGTGTCACCCTGGTCGGTTATCTGTTCCGCGTTATATTCCACACTATAGTCCAGTCGCAGGATGTCGGAATTGTTGAATATCCCGCCCACGACTGACTGCAGACTGGTGATACGCAACGGTCTGCCCACATTAGGGATGTAAAGCCACATGTTATCGCCCAGGCGTAAAGTAGAGCGGCCCTTTTCACTGGCCGGCGAGAGAAACAGGGCCACCATTTTGTCCTGTCCCTTTTTAACCGTATAAAGGACAAACTCCTTTTTTGAGCCATCGGGCTCTATGTTGATCAGCTTCCGGTACATCTCATAGGACTGGGGCTGCATGTTTTTATCAACCTGGCGCAGGATATCGTTGCCATCCAGGGCGAGGGCGGCGGCTGTCCCGAAAAAACAAAGGGAAATGACTGCCGGAACGATGGTCTGGCTAACGGTTTTGAATAATTGTTTGCACCGCACTGTAGGCAGCTCCTGTTTTTTTAACATATTGAATATGATGCTCCTCCAGAGCCTGTTTCATTTTACTGCCAAAATCCCCGGCAATAACGAGCGTCACCCCTTTTTCGGCAAGAAATAAGGCTGCGCTTGGCCCAGCGAGACGAGACTGATCCCTGGAAGGATTCTCTATGGTCTCAAGAAGATTACCCTTGTCATCGAAAAACAGAAAAAAGGGGGTTCTGCCGGCCTGTTGGCTTATGGCCGCATCCTTTTCCGGGCCGGTGGTAGCCACGGCAATCTTCATTGCATCCGCAGAAGCTTCTGTGGCAAGAGCAAAGAGCAGAAACAAAAACAAACTGACAATAATGGTTGGTGTGCTTCTAATTTTCATGGGTTCCTCCATATAGTTTTATACGTGGCGCAGGGCCGTTATGGGATCCATCCTCGCAGCTTTCCAGGCCGGCTGCAGGCTGGCAAGTACAGCTATGGCAATGACAATTCCAGCAACCGTGACCACATCATTTAAGGCGATGGTTGGCGAAAGCAGCAGTCCTTTCTGGCGTCCGAAATCAAAACTGATCTGGGCCGTATTCATTCCGGCAATGGTGATAAGGCTGACAACAACACCGATCAAGGTGCCGAACACACCGAGCAAAAAACCCTCCACCACAAAAAGGGAGAGGATCTTGCCCGGCACAGTCCCAATGGCAGCCATGGTGCCGATTTCGTTGATGCGCTCATAAACAGCCATGATCATAACGTTCATGATACTCACCAGAACAATGGCTACCAACATAATCTTGATGAAAAAGGTCATCAGGTCAATCATCTCGGCGATATTGAAAAATGGTGAAAGTTTTTCCCAGGTGTGCACTTCAAAGACCGGCTTGTCCATTTTGTCTTTAATAGGTCCAAGCCGGTCCTTCAACTGATCAAATACCTCATTCATCCGGCCCATGCTTTTCAAACGTATGGAAATTTCGCTGATCTCTCTGTCCTCGATACGCAGCAGGGCCCTGGCATCGTCAAGATGAATTAAGCCATCCCGGCCGCCCGGCCCGGAAATGCCTTCCAGGATACTGCGTACCACAAAGGGCTGCCCGTTCACCGATCCATCCTTGTTGGTGGCAACCAGGACAATAGTGTCGCCGATCTTGACCTTCATTCCCTTGGCGATGAGCTCAGGAACAAGGATTTCTCCCTTTTCAAGGAGGCCTTGCTTTTTCCCCTTGATAATGCGATCAGTAAGCATGGGGACTGTCCGCATTTCTTGTTTTGGATTGACCGCGTTAAGCCGAATATTAGTTGTTTCTGAAAAATTGCTGAACATGGCTCCCAGCTTAATCCGCATGGAATAGGCCTCCACAGCATCATTGCCTTCCAGGATTTCCTTTACTTCGGCAACCTGTTTGCCTTTCAGGTTACGGTCCAGGGGCAGGCTGTCAAT